>CAYQME010000155.1:0-1610 GCA_964418645.1 uncultured Flavobacteriaceae bacterium | reverse complement strand
CCATATCTACTTTTACATCTTCTAACTTCATCCATTTCCATGAAGCGACTTCGTCCAAATTTATTTCTGGTTCATGATTATATGTTCCCAACAATACGTGGTCAAATTCATGTTCAGTAAGCCCGTTATCAAAAGGTGCTTTGTAAATAAACGAAATAGATTCGTCTAAATCAGTCACAAAACCCATTTCTTCTTGCAAACGACGTTTTCCAGCTTCGATATTTGTTTCTCCATCGCGCTGATGACTACAGCATGTATTGGTCCAGAGCCCTGGAGAATGGTACTTATCTAAAGCACGTTGTTGCAACATCAGCTCCTCTTTATCATTAAAAATAAACACTGAAAAGGCACGATGTAATACAGCTTTTTCATGAGCTTCTATTTTCGGCATCAATCCTATTTGTTCGTCTTGCTCATTTACTAGAATTACCTGTTCTTCATTCATAATGTAAAAATATAAAATAGTATACTGTTTTATACGTTTATATTAATTTTTATTCATCAGTCACATGCAGCATTTATCTAATTATTCCTTTAGGAATTAAATCATTAGTTAAGCATAGTTCATAGTCTAAAAAAGACCAATAATTAATAATTTTATTGTGGTTAATAATACTATCTTTGCAAGCCATTTGCAACAAAAATTATGAGTTTTATTCAAGAAATTAACAGACGAAGAACCTTTGGTATTGTATCTCATCCAGATGCTGGGAAAACGACACTTACTGAAAAACTATTACTATTTGGTGGCGCCATTCAGGAAGCTGGTGCAGTAAAAAGTAATAAGATTAAAAAAGGGGCCACTAGTGATTTTATGGAAATTGAACGTCAACGAGGAATTTCCGTTGCAACGTCTGTTCTTGCTTTTGAGTATAATGGTATAAAAATCAATATTCTTGATACGCCTGGTCATAAAGATTTTGCCGAAGATACTTTTAGAACGTTAACCGCTGTAGATAGTGTAATTGTAGTTATTGATGTTGCAAAAGGGGTTGAAGAGCAAACTAAAAAACTGGTAGAAGTTTGCCGGATGCGAAATATCCCCATTATTGTTTTTATTAACAAAATGGATAGAGAAGGAAAAGATGCTTTTGATCTTTTAGATGAAATTGAACAAAAACTAAACTTAAAAGTGACACCTCTTAGTTTCCCAATTGGCATGGGTTACGATTTTAAGGGTATTTATAATATTTGGGAACGCAATATTAATTTGTTTAGTGGAGATCGTAAAAAAGATATTGAAGATACTATAGAAATTTCAGATTTAGCATCAAGGGAATTAAATAATCTTATTGGTGTTAAAGCAGCGCAAACACTTAGAGACGAAATAGAGTTAGTTCAAGGTGTATATCCTGAGTTTGATAAAGAAGCTTACCTTAAAGGCCATTTACAGCCTGTGTTTTTTGGTTCTGCATTAAATAATTTTGGTGTAAGAGAATTGTTAGATTGCTTTATTAATATAGCACCAAAACCAAGACCAAAACAAAGTGAGGAGCGTTTAGTAAAACCTGAAGAAGAAAAATTTACTGGATTTGTGTTTAAAATTCATGCCAATATGGATCCCAATCATCGTGATAGATTAGCCTTTATAAAAATTGTATCTGGTGAAT
>CAYQME010000154.1:0-1622 GCA_964418645.1 uncultured Flavobacteriaceae bacterium | reverse complement strand
TCCTCAGTAGATTTCATCATTTTTATAGCAATTTGATTTAGTATTTGCCCTTTATACGGAATACCTTTCGGCATAACTACATCAAAAGCAGATAATCTGTCAGTAGCAATCATCACTAATTGCTTATTGCTAATATTATAAACTTCACGTACTTTTCCTTTGTAAACACTTTTTTGCCCAGGGAAATTAAAGTTAGTATCTATTATTGTGTTACTCATTTATTTGTTCAAATAGTATGTAGCTTCAATTCGCAGAGATGATTATACTGTCATTGCGAAATAAATTTAAAATTTATTGAGGCAATCTGTTAAATAAAAAGAGATTACTACGTCGATTCATTCTTGTAATGACATACAGTAGTTAAACATTTCACTCTCTATTCTCAATATTTTTATATGCCGAAATCACTTTTTTAACTAATTTATGGCGAATTACATCTTTATCGTCCAAAAATATAATACCTACACCATCGACATCTTTAAGAATTAACAAAGCTTCCTTTAATCCTGAAATAGTACGACGCGGTAAATCTATTTGTCCTGGATCACCAGTTAAAAGAAACTTTGCATTTTTTCCCATTCTGGTTAAAAACATTTTCATTTGTGCGTGTGTGGTGTTTTGTCCTTCGTCTAAAATTACAAAGGCATTATCTAAAGTACGACCACGCATAAAGGCTAAAGGAGCAATTTGAATGATACCCTTTTCAATATAACCCTCCAACTTTTCGGCAGGAATCATATCGCGCAACGCGTCGTATAACGGTTGCATATAAGGGTCTAGCTTCTCTTTTAAATCTCCGGGAAGGAAGCCCAGATTTTCACCGGCTTCAACAGCAGGACGTGTTAAAATAATACGTCTCACCTGCTTATTCTTTAAGGCTTGAACTGCCAATGCAACGCCTACATAAGTTTTTCCAGTGCCTGCAGGACCAATAGCAAATACCATATCGTTTTTGCTCATGCTCTCTACTAATTTGCGTTGGTTTATGCTCTGTGCTTTAATGCGCTTTCCTCCTACACCATGCGCCAACACTTCTCCGCTAGATTTAGACGTTGAATAATCATCACTACTTTGGCTAGTTAGCACACGTTCAATAACGTTTTCATCCAGTTTGTTGTACTTCCCAAAATGATTGATAAGCATGGTAAGACGACGATCAAATTCTTCCAGTAACTCTTCGTCACCATAAGCTTTGAGCGTATTTCCTCGTGCTACAATTTTAAGTTTAGGAAAATATTTTTTAAGAAGTTGAATATTTGCATTTTGAGCGCCAAAAAACTCTTTTGGACTAATTTCTTCAAGCTCAATAATAAGTTCGTTCAAATGCTGTGTTTTTATAATATAAATTCAGTTAATTTCTATTCTTTCTAATAGGTTTTTTTGAACCTACATTTAATTTAATTCTGACCAAATATTAAAAATAAAAACGAAAAAAATTCTGTAGGTTTGTAAAACTCAAAAGTACATAATTTTATATCAAGACACACTAAAAAAATATCAACAATTTTACCAATGGCAATTATAACATTAACAACCGATTTTGGAGAGAAAGATCACTTTGCTGGCGCAATAAAAGGCGCTATTTATAGTGAGCTTCCCGATGTTAAAATTGTTGATATCTC
>CAYQME010000153.1:0-1728 GCA_964418645.1 uncultured Flavobacteriaceae bacterium | reverse complement strand
GAAATTTAGCTTTTGTACCAGCTGCACCAACTCGAGCAGCAATAATGTTTGATTTGGTGACTTCTGCTTCTAGTATTCATGGTGCCTATTGGATGGAAGGAGCTGGTGGAATTTTTTGTGAAAATGAAGCCATGAAATGGATAGTGTCTTTAACAGGATTACTAGAAGGTGCTTTTGGTGTGTTTACAAGTGGAGGCACAGCAGCAAATTTATCTGCCCTTGTGACTGCTAGGGAACATTGGCGAGAAGATGAAACCTATAAAAGAGAAAAAGGATTAATTATTACGTCTATTGGAGCACATTCTTCTATAAAAGCCATGGCAAAAGTTGCTGATGTAGATATTTTGTTAGTAGATTCTGAAGAAAAATTAACAGGAGCAAGCCTTCGAGAAACAATTGATAATTTAACCTTCCATCAACGAAAACGTCTTTTTGCAGTTGTAGCTACTGGAGGAACTACCAATGCAGGAATAATTGATGATCTGGATGGCATTGCAACTATTTGCCAACAGGAGCATTTATGGTTCCATGTAGATGCAGCTTACGGTGGAGGTGCTTTGGTTGCCGATTCTGTACGACATTTGTTTAATGGTATAGAAAAGGCAGATAGCATTACTATAGATCCACATAAATGGATGTTTTCGCCTTACGATTGTGGAGCAGTTATCTATAAGAAGCCAGAATTGGCAAAAAAGGCACATTCGCAACAAGGGTCTTACTTAGATATTTTTAAAGATGAAGGAGCACATGGATTCAACCCAACCGATTATCAGATACAATTAACGCGTCGTGTAAGAGGTTTGCCTTTATGGTTTTCTTTGGCAACGCACGGAACGGACAGATATAAAGCTGCTGTTGAGCGAGGTCTGGAATTAGCGCAAATTGCAGGTAGAATGATTGAAGAAAACCCAAATGTAGAATTGGTTAGAACACCAAGTTTATCCTGTGTTTTATTCCGAAGAAAAGGATGGCAACCAGAAGATTATACGCATTGGACCTACGAAAACCATAACAAAGGATTTGCTTTAGTAACGCCAACAAAATGGAAAAAAGGAGATGGTTTTGAAACAGTTTCTCGTTTTTGCTTTATCAATCCGGATACTACTGAGAACGATATTGCAATGATTTTGGATACTATGACGTAATAAACGTTACGCTTAATTCTTCATTGTTTTTTAAACACCTCCATTGGTTTACCAAGTTGTGATATTGGGTTCTTACAATTTCAAGAGTTTCGGTATTTAATTGTTCTGGGAATGGTAAATGGTTATCCACTAAAATTTGTTTTAAATCTGTAACAAAGTTAGTATTAAAACCAGAATTTAAAAATTCTATTTCAAGGAGATTTACAATATGTTCAGTTATTAAGGCTTCTGGGTGTAAATGTTTTGGTTGTAAGTCTTTTGGACGCTCATCTTTGGGTAGTTCAAAATCACTAATATCGAATCCTTTATCAATAATACTGTAAAATGCTTTATTAAAATGCAACGTTTTCTCTACCGCATAGTGTGCTAGATCATGAGTTTCCATACCTCTGTGTAGCTTACTCCACGTAGTACTTCCGTCAGAGCGACGAATATTTAAAACACTTGACTTTTCGATGGATTTTTTGACTGTAATTTTAAGATTCATAACGGTCATAAATTTTATACAAAGTATAAAAAATTGTAAACATAAAAGTTGCAAAAAAAACCCAAATGATTACTTTTGCACATGCAACACGACAAG
>CAYQME010000152.1:0-1768 GCA_964418645.1 uncultured Flavobacteriaceae bacterium | reverse complement strand
TTCCACCAGGGATACCTATGTTAACAATTAGTTCTGTAATTTTACCAGCGGCTGTGGCTTCTGCCATTTCATCAAAAGGATTTATCTTTTCAAAATAAGCTTCAACTGCTTCTGCTCTATCTTTATCTACACCGAGATCCATTAACGTTGCTGCTAATGTTGCTGCACCTTCAGCAATTTTAAATAGACCAGAACCCAATCCAGCCAGCATTGATTGAGCTATGCCAATGTCTTTAGTGTCTGTGGGATTATCTTCTCTTCCTGGAATATAGACCATCTATTCCTCCTTATCCGCCGTAAATTAGTTGCTTAATACCTTTTACAATTTTAAATACTTCTTTGGTGTCTCTGTTCATAAAGTAAAGACCTTCATTTTCTGGAGCTTTTAATAATTCAGGCGTTTCTTCATCAGCTTCAATGATGGTTAAACTTTTTCCAGGGTCTGTGTATTGAACAAATAATTCTGCTGCGGCTTTAGTTCTCTCTCGGTCTTTCATATTTTGAGGTAACCCTGCTTTTATTTCTACAAAAGATAAAGCTTTTTTGGCTTCTTTAGCAGTGTCAGATTTTTTATCTATTTGATAATCAATTATTTTCATTTGTTTCATCATTGAATCGTAATCTTTTTCACCGGTTAAGTATGCATTGATAGCAGCTGTTGTTGCTGCGTCTTTGTATTTTTTACTTTCGCTTGGACGCTTACCTTCTTCTTCAAAGAACTCACCAAACGCACTCTTAGTAGTTGCTTCAGGTTTTAATGCCTTACCAGCAAAGTTTAATAACATTGCAGTTGCATCTGCGCCTCTTCCACTACCATAAGCATCTTCAAATACTTCTTTGTATTCAGCTACTTTTTCTTTAGCTGTTTTTTTAGGACTCATCATTTCTTTCATCATTTCTTCTAAAGATTTATCTTTGTTTTTGTTTTTTTCGGCTTCTAATTGTTCTAGTAAGATGGCATTTTCCTGTTGTTTAATTGCTTTAGGTATAGCCCCTGAATCTGTGGGCACATCAGGACGTGGAACTAAATCTGTCCATTCTTTAAAGCTATCTTTCTTTTTTATAGGCATTCCAAACTCAGTTCCCAATACATAATCACTTAATGCATAAGGAAGATTACCTGCGGGTCGTGCTATATAATTATAAAGTAAATCATTTATACCAGTTAAACCTCTATTCATATCTCCTACAAGAGTTCCACTTTTACCCATCACTTGGTTTAAGGCATCTTGATTTACATTGCCTCCCCAAAAGTATCCTTGTCTGGGTTGAACTTGTCCACCTTTAGCATAACCTAACCCAGAAGTTATCCCCGTTCCGCGACTATCGACACGGCCACCTCTAAACATTGGTCTTCTTAAAATTCTACTCATTATCCAAATATTCCTAACTTACCTAAGATACCGCCGGCTCCTGCTGCGCCTCCTAAGAAGCTAGCCATTGGACTCGCTGGTGCTTGGCTACTTTGATAACCTACTGTTGTTGATCCAAATGCTCCAGGGTTAATAGCTGCCATTTGCTGACCTACTAATCCTAATCTTGTAAACGGTTCGTAGACTGCTTCTCTTTGTGCCATTATATTTGCATCGCCGACCGCTTGATCATAAGCTTGTTGTGCTTGGCCCATCTGATCCATATAAGTTCCAAGACCTTGTCGTGCTGTCATATCTGCAGCTCTTGCTGTTTGAGCTTGTTGAAATCCTTGATTTAATAATTGTGCTTGAAGCTGTGCTCTACCTAATGCACCTTGATTCATATACTGTGCTTG
>CAYQME010000151.1:0-1775 GCA_964418645.1 uncultured Flavobacteriaceae bacterium | reverse complement strand
AAACAGAATTGGTCTTTAGCTCTGGAAAAAAAACACTTAATGCACTTATAATTGCAGTAATCAAAGCGGCATTACTTACCCAAATTGAAATCCAATATCCCCATGCTACCAAAAACCCAATAAAATCTCCAAATCCAGCCTTAGAATATGCATAAGGCCCACCACTTAAGCCAGGGAATATTTTGCTCATATTGCTAAATATTTTAGCCAATACCATAGCTCCAGCAGCTGTAAATAGCCAACCTATTATGCTTATGCTTCCGTATTTAGCTAAAGTGGCAGGTAATAAAAATATACCTGCTCCTATCATATTGCCTACAACTAAAGACGTTGATGTAATTAATCCAATTTTTTGTGGTTTAGATGTCATTTTTAGAGTTTAAAAAGGAGGTAACGTTTAATTGTGTAAATTAGAAGCGCAATACGAATGTACAACTATATTATTTATGATAGAGAAATATTATGTTGATTCAGATATAACAAAAGCAGAGACACTGCCTGCAAGTTTTTATAAGAATGCCGATACTTTTGAAGCATTAAAAGAAAAAGTCTTTTTAAATTCATGGCAATGGGTTGGTGTCGAACATCAAGTGCCTCAGCCACAATCTGTGCATCCTTTTGTGCTTCTTAATGGTTATTTAACCGAACCCATGGTGCTTACAAAAAATAAAGAAGATGAAATAACCTGTTTAACAAATGTTTGCACGCATAGAGGTAATCTGGTTGCCCTAAATTCTGGTAAATCAAGAAAACTAACATGTTTTTATCATGGCAGACGATTTAATTTAAAAGGCGAATTTGAACACATGCCTGAGTTTGAACAAACTAAAAATTTCCCAAGGCCATGTGATAATTTACATAAATTCCCATTGAAAAAATGGGGACCATTTTTATTTGCTGGATTAAACTCAAGTTTTGATTTTCAAACTGTAATTGACAAAATGAATGAGCGCGTTGGGTTTTTACCATTTGATAATTTTAAATTTGATGCCTCTATCTCTCAAGACTATCTCGTTCATGCCAATTGGGCTTTGTATTGTGATAATTATTTAGAAGGTTTTCATCTCCCATTTGTGCATCCAGATTTAAATGCTGTTTTAGATTATGGCAGTTATAAAACCGAAGTGTATGACTATTGTAATCTTCAAATTGGTTATACAGATGAGGCTGTTGAAGTATTTGATTTACCAAAAGACCATATAGACTATGGTAAAAATGTTGCTGCTTATTATTATTGGGTATTTCCAAATATGATGTTTAATTTTTACCCTTGGGGATTATCTGTAAATATTGTTAAACCAATAGATATAAACCGAACCAAAGTTGAATTTTTATCTTATGTGCTTGATCCTACAAAGCTAAATCAAGGTGCTGCTCAAGATATAGATAAAGTACAACGAGAAGACGAGTTTGTTGTAGAACATGTACAAAAAGGAGTCCGTTCGTCATTTTACAAAGCTGGTCGATTTTCACCTACACAAGAAAAAGGCGTACACCATTTTCATTTATTGCTTACTAAGTTCTTAAACGCATAAATTTCTTTTAAAAACCTTTATTCATTCATTTTGCTTTAGTTAAATTTGAAGCTACAAAATTAAAGTAGATGAAACCAGATTTATTTGAAGCTCCAGATTACTACAATTTAGATGAGCTTTTATCCGAAGAACATAAATTAGTACGTGATGCAGCCAGAGAATGGGTAAAACGAGATGTGTCACCTATTATAGAAGACTATGCACAAAAAGCAGAATTCCCAACTCAAATTATTAATGGAT
>CAYQME010000150.1:0-1816 GCA_964418645.1 uncultured Flavobacteriaceae bacterium | reverse complement strand
TAAATTACTTTAAGTGTGAAACAATTTATATATTTGTGATTCGTTCTAGTTAATCTTGCAAAAATAGAACTTTTAAACTTATGTCTAAAGTAAAATATTATTACGATTCTGAAACACTTTCTTATCGCAAAATTGAGCGAAAAAAGAGAACTACAGTAAAGTATATGTTAATGTTTTTACTAGCAGCAGCATTGTTTGGTTTTATATTTGTATTTTTTGCAAGCCAATATTTTGAATCTCCTAAAGAAAAAGCATTGGCAAGAGAATTGCAAAACATGCAACTTCAGTATGAGTTACTGAATAAAAAAATGGATGAAGCTGAAATAGTTTTGACAAATATTGCAGAACGGGATAATGCCATTTACCGATTGTATTTTGAAGCAAACCCTATTCCTGAAGAACAAAGACGCCAAGGGTTTGGAGGCATTAATCGGTACAAGCAATTTGAAGGCTATGATAATTCAAAACTTGTAGTTGAAGCTAATAAACGCATTGATGTCATTCAAAAACAAATAGTTGTCCAATCTAAATCATTAGATGAAATAGCAGTTTTAGCCGAAGATAAAGAGAAATTTCTAGCTACAATTCCTGCTATTCAACCAGTAAATAATGAAGACCTAACACGTATGGCTTCAGGTTATGGTTATAGAACAGATCCATTTACTAAAGCTCGAAAATTTCATTATGGCATGGACTTTACTGCTCCAAGAGGCACTCCTGTTTATGCTTCTGGCGATGGTGTTGTAAAACGTGCTGATGCTGGTTCAACTGGATATGGTAGGCATATTCGAATAGACCATGGTTATGGTTATATAAGTTTGTATGCACACTTATACAAATACAATGTAAAGAAAAACCAAAAAGTAAAACGTGGCGATCTTATTGGTTTTGTTGGTAGTACAGGACGCTCTGAAGCTCCACATTTACATTACGAAATATTTAAAGACAAGGTTAGAATAAATCCTATAAACTTCTATTACGGAAATCTTTCCGCAAAAGAATTTAGCGAGTTGTTAGCAAAAGCATCATTAGAAAATCAATCTCTAGATTAATGCATATCAATTTACCAGAAAAACGTTATTATGCTATTGGCGAAGTCGCCAAAGCTTTTGGTGTAAACACATCTCTCATTCGTTTTTGGGAAAAAGAATTTGATATTATTAAGCCAAAAAAGAATGCCAAGGGAAATCGGAAATTCACTCCTGAAGATATAAAAAATCTTAAGTTTATTTACCACCTTGTAAAAGAAAGAGGTTTTACTCTTGAAGGCGCAAAAACACATCTCAAAGAAGAAAAGAAGAAAACGCTGGATAATTTTGAAATTATAAGTAAGTTAGAAGGAATTAAAAATCAATTGGTTAAAATAAAAAACCATTTGTAACATTTTAGGATTATTATCTACTTATTAAGTACAACCATTAAAAACATTATATTATGAAAAAATTCTTACCATGGATCATTGCAGCAGTAATTGTATTTGGTCTTTATTCTTGGGGAAAAGGGTTTAACAATACAGCAGTAGAATTAAATGAAAATGTAGGTGAAGCTTGGGGAAATGTACAAACTTCTTACCAACGTAGAAATGATCTTATTGGCAATTTAGTAAATACCGTAAAAGGTGCTGCTGATTTTGAAAAAAACACATTAGAAGCAGTTATTAAAGCACGTAGTGAAGCCACCAAAACCACTATAGATCCTTCAAATATTACACCTGAGCAACTCCAACAATTTAATCAAGCACAAGGCGGTTTAAGTAGTGCCTTATCCAGATTATTAGTTACCATAGAACGATATCCAGAATTGAAAGCCAATCAAA
>CAYQME010000149.1:0-1848 GCA_964418645.1 uncultured Flavobacteriaceae bacterium | reverse complement strand
TGTTCTAACAACTTTTGGTACACCAGCAATGACTACTTTATTTGAAGTACCATTTGCAGCTAAACGATTAGAAGAAGGTGAAACAATGACAGATGTATTAACTGATCCCTTGGGTCCAGCTTTAGGATTAACTTTTATGGAACCTTTATCAAGAGGTGCTGGAGTTATCAGAGATGCGCCGAAAAGAACAATGGCCGAAGGCTTAAGAAATTATTTTAATTTACAAAATGTAGGTCAAGCTAGACCTGGAGTAACAAGTAAAATTTTAAGAATGGGAATGAGTCCAAGAGTGATTGCTGGAGCTTCAAGATTTTTAGGCTTGCCTGGACTTGCGTTATCTTTAGGATTAAGTGGATACGATGCTTACAAAAACTATCAAAACCAAGAAGGGATGATATACAACTTATTTAACAGAGATGAATAGACGAACTTTTATACAAGGACTAATTGGTCTGGCTTCAATGCCAATGCTGGCTAAATACATTAATGTATTTAAACCACCCGCGATTCGTGAAGGAATTACCCAAGCCGCAGATAACACAATGCAAAAAGGAATTGAGTTTTACGAAGCGGTTATAAAAAGAGTTATTGATGAAGGAAAGGTTGTTAGTGAGTCGGATAGAACTAGAAGATATATACACCCAGATAAACCAGATATTAATGTAGAAGTAAATGTAGGCACAGGAGATACTGCCGTATATTTTGAAACTGATATGGGAAGTAGAGCCGGAGCAGAAATTACAACGGACATAGAAATGCCGAGAGCTGGAAAAGAATTAATGGAATCTGAAGAAGTTTATCGAATGGGTGGTGATGAGTATTACAAAGATATCGACGAAGAAATTACAGGTGGTGTGGGTAGTTTAGAAGATTGGATTAAAATGAAAAGAGGTTATGCAGCAGGCGGAAGAGTTGGAATGTTTAGAGGTGGAATGCCAAAAGGATTAGCTGCAGCACTAAGAGCTATTAGAAGTAAGTTTGGTGATGATGCGATTAAAACAGTAGAAGAGGAAGCTGCTACACTAGGATTTCAAGATGATCCTGGACCTGTTTTTAATATTAACAGACCAGAGTCAGCTATAACAAGAGATAAATTTAAAAACTTTGGTAAACCTGGTAAGTTTAATGACGATGGAACTATTGATTATCAATATTATGCGGAAAATTTAAACGATGCAGAAAATACTTTTGTATATGGAGATGAAACCATAGAAGAACTTGAAGGAATGCTTAAAGAACAAAGAGATTATGAAGCTGCAATGTTTGCTGACTATAAAGCAGGTAAATTAGATAAATACGCTCCTTCTCTCGCTGATGAAGTTAATGATGATCAAATAAGAGCAGCGGTAGATGATATTTTTCCAACAGGAGATTATAAATATGATGCATCAATGGCAGCAGAAGCATTGGTTGAAAATAATCCACAAATTTTTGGTAATAAACTTTATGAGGATTTAGACCAAAGAACCCAAAGCAAAATATATGGTTTGGTACTAGAAGTGGTACAAGGAGATAATGCTAAAATGCTTCAAATGAAAAAATTATCTAAACCTACGAAGACGTTAGAAGGAATTGAAAACACAGGAACCATTAATATCTCAGATCCAAATGTGGCAGAAGAGTTTGCCAGATTTATGAAAGAGACTGATCCTAAAGGAGCTAAAAAAATAGACCAAACAGTAGAGCTAATGAATTTTGATCCTAAAGGGCGTAAGAAAAACGCCAAGGGAGGTCATATTAAAGATGACGCTGATGTAAGTTTGACAATAATAGAAATCCCTGATATCAGTGAGTCAGGTGTTGAATCATTATTTAAAAGAAGGTAGAATAGCAAAATGGCTGAAATAG
>CAYQME010000148.1:0-1854 GCA_964418645.1 uncultured Flavobacteriaceae bacterium | reverse complement strand
CAAAGCGTGGGTACACATCTGCATTACCCTCGGCAACCAAACAAAACTTTAATGAGCTTCCTTTAGAAACAATCTCTACATCTTTCCCTGATTGTTTTATATCTTCCATAAAATCTAAAGTTTCCTGACTCATGTGCGACCGACTACCAACCACTTGAACAGGATTAGAATTAATAGCTTTCGGCTCTAATTGTGATGCCCTTTCTATGACTTTGGAAACTGAAACATTATGAGCATTTAATGTTGCTTTATAGGCTATTTTATTAGGAACATCGGCGAAATAGACTGTTTTCACAACGGGGACATAAATAACACCTAACACTGGTTTGCCGTTAGTTACTAAGGCAATATTTACGGTAAACTCCCCATTGCGCTTTATAAATTCTTTAGTGCCGTCAACAGGATCGACCACCCAACAGGTTTGCCATGTTTTTCTAATTTCATAATCTGTTTGTTTATTTTCTTCACTTATTATAGGGATTCCTAATGGTTTTAGAAAAGCATTAATTATGTCATTTGCTTTTTTATCGGCTTCAGTTAATGGTGATTTATCCTCTTTATATTCAACATTAAATGTGGTGTCATAAACTTGCATGATAACCTCCCCTGCCTTTAGTGATGCTTCTATTGCTATTTGTAACTGCTTATTTATTTGTAACATACCAACGATATAGTTTATTAATACCTTCTTTTAATTCAACTTTGTGTTTCCATCCTAAATTATTTAATTTGGTAACATCTGTAAGCTTTCTCATAGTACCATCTGGCTTGGTCGTGTTAAAAACCAATGTGCCTTTAAATCCAATTGTAGCTTTTATAGTTTCAGCCAATTCCCTTATGGAAACATCTTTTCCTGTGCCAATATTTATATGTGTGTTTCGTATTTCTTTTTGAAGAGACCCTTCAGCTCCACTCAGGGTGACATTTCGTTCTATTTCGAGAGATTGCTTCTTTTCTCTCGCAATGACAATATCCTTAAAATCTCTATGTTCCATAATAAACACGCAAGCGTCTGCCATATCTTGAGACCATAAAAATTCTCTTTTAGGCTTCCCTGAGCCCCATATTTCAACACTGTCTTCAGAAACACCAAATGTTTCTAAATATTTTTTAGCGGCTTCAATAGTATTGCATCCTGTGTCTTGTAAAATAGTATTGTAATTAGACTCTTGAAGTAGTTTTGCCAAATAAATTTTTCTAATAAGCGCTGGAAGTACGTGTGATTTTTCTAAATCAAAATTATCATTTGGACCATATAAATTGGTTGGCATTACCGAAATAAAGTTGGTGCCATATTGCAAATTATAGTTTTCGCACATTTTTATTCCTGCTATTTTGGCAATGGCATAAGGTTCATTAGTGTATTCAAGTGTGTTCGTTAATAAGCATTCCTCTTTCATGGGTTGAGGTGCGTTTTTAGGGTAAATACAAGTGCTCCCCAAAAAGAGTAGTTTTTTTACTTGATGCACATAACTTTGATGAATCACGTGGTTTTGAATCATCATGTTCTCATAAATAAATTCTGCTCTATACACATTGTTTGCTATTATTCCTCCAACTTTTGCAGCCGCCAAAAACACGTATTCTGGTTTTTCTTCATCAAAAAACGTTGCAACTTCAATCTGATTTGTAAGATCTAGTTCCTTATGCGTTCGGGTTACAATATTAGTAAACCCTTTGTTTTGAAGATTCTCTAATAATGCGCTTCCCACAAGACCACTATGTCCTGCAATATAAATTTTAGAATTTTTGTTCATTTAATTTATTCCTGTGTCAACTCAATTTTTAAATTCCTATGCCCGTAAACAGATTACTTCAGTCGTTCCTCCTTCGTAATGACATTGATTATTTACT
>CAYQME010000147.1:0-1873 GCA_964418645.1 uncultured Flavobacteriaceae bacterium | reverse complement strand
TCACATTCATAGAAAAATTGACATGCATCATTTGGCATGTCTTCTTCTTTTTGATATCCACATTTAGGACATGTAATTGTTGATATTAATAGTATTTCCATTATTTTACAACTTTATATCCTGTCGCATTTATGGCATCTTCTATCTTTTCTTTAGACGTTTTGGTATTGTCAAATTTTACTTCTGCATTTCCTGTCTCAAAAGAAGCTTCTACATTCACAATCCCATCTAATTCATTAACGGCGTGTTTTACATGTTCTTCACAAGACGTACAAGTCATTCCATTAACATCGAAGTTTACTGTTTGAATATCAGATTGACTTACAATAACTACTTCCTTTTTATTATCTGGATAAAAAATTGGAGAGTAATAGGGAAAAGCGATCGATACAACCGCAAACAATGTAATGGCTATTAAAAAGCCTTTGGTTTGAAACCATTTTGGTTTTTCGTCTATTTCGCAATCACAATCATCTGTATTTTTAAGTTTATAGTAATTATACCATGCATAACCTATAGCTATCACAGTCAAACCGATTAAATACGGTCTAAAAGGTTCCATCCAAGATAATGCTGAGGCACTGCCTCCCACGCCTGCAATTAATGCAATAACAGGTGCAATACAACAAGACGATGCTGCTACAGCAGCAAATATTCCAGTATATAGTGCATTTTTTGACGTTTTTTCTGTTTTCATCTGTAAAATATTTATGCTGTTTTTCTAATTAATTTTATGGCATTGAATATGGTATTCAATATTTCTGTTTCGTCTGCATTTAATGAATAGAACAAGGTTTGCCCTTCACGTCTAGAACTAATAATACCCGCGTCTTTAATTTTGCGTATATGTTGTGAAATTGCCGGTACACTCATTCCTAAAATATCTGCTAAATCGCAAGGACATAACTCCTTCTCCATATTTAATAGGTATAGAATTTTTAAACGCACTTGATTTCCTGTAATAGAAAGTAATTGTGCAGTTTTTTCAAAACTAAGTTCCATGTTATCTAATGTGGACATACAGTTTAGCAACTGTTTATGGCTAGCTTCTGCTCTAGTACAGGTTATTTCTAATTTCATAGTATTAGATTTTGTCGAACAAATATATAATAATTTACGTATTTAAGCAAATACTTAAATATATTAACTAATTTTTAACTTAAGTATCTCAAATTAAAACTACTAAGAAGTTACAAAAATTAATAGTATTTTTTCTTCAGCCAAAAAGCAACTCTAACTAATATAATTAAAGCAGGAACTTCAACTAAAGGCCCTATAACACCTGCAAACGCTTGACCAGAATTTAAACCAAAAACTGCAATGGCAACAGCAATTGCTAATTCAAAGTTATTCCCGGATGCTGTAAACGAAATCGCAGCATTTTTATCGTAGGTTGCTCCTAGAGCTTTACTGAAAAAGAATGCAACAAAGAACATTACTGTAAAGTAAATTAAAAGTGGCACTGCAATGATTAAGACATCCATTGGTATGTCAACAATCAACTCCCCTTTTAATGAAAACATAATCACAATAGTAAATAACAAGGCAATCAAGGTTAATGGTGAAATGGTTGAAATAAAGGTATTAGTATACCAGTCTTCGCCTTTTAGCTTAACCAAAATCAATCGACTTAAAATACCTAAAACAAAAGGAATGCCTAAATATATGGCAACACTCTCGGCAATGGTTGCAATTGAAATATCTACAATAGCACCTTCAAATCCAAAATAAGGTGGTAATACCGTAATAAAAATCCATGCATAGAAGCTGTATGCAAACACCTGAAAAATACTGTTCAACGCTACTAATCCTGCACCATATTCGCTACTACCTTCGGCTAAATCGTTCCAAACCAAAACCATTGCAATACATC
>CAYQME010000146.1:0-1878 GCA_964418645.1 uncultured Flavobacteriaceae bacterium | reverse complement strand
AATCATCCTCATCAAAAGGCTCTGGAGTATAAGCATCAATCTTATTAAACACCATAATGGTTGGTTTATCTGAACTATTAATTTCACCTAAAGTTTTATTAACCGATTCTATATGTTCTTCAAAATTAGGATGCGATATATCTACAATATGTAATAATAAATCAGCCTCTCTAACTTCATCAAGAGTGCTTTTAAAGGACTCCACTAATTGTGTCGGCAACTTCCTAATAAACCCAACAGTATCACTCATTAAAAAAGGTAAATTCTTAATAACAATCTTTCGCACTGTTGTATCTAGTGTTGCAAACAATTTATTTTCGGCAAAGACTTGAGATTTACTCACCACATTCATTAATGTAGATTTTCCAACATTTGTATAACCTACAAGTGCCACGCGAACCATTTTACCACGATTGCCTCTCTGTACAGCCATTTGCTTATCAATAGTTTTGATTTTATCTTTTAGTAAAGCGATTTTATCTCGTACAATACGTCTATCCGTCTCAATTTCGGTTTCTCCAGGTCCTCGCATACCAATACCCCCTTTTTGCCGTTCAAGATGTGTCCACATACCTTTTAATCGTGGTAATAAATATTGACATTGTGCTAACTCTACTTGGGTTCTTGCATAACTGGTTTGAGCGCGTTGTGCAAAAATATCGAGGATTAAATTGGTTCTGTCTAATACTTTACATTCTAATATTTTACTAATATTTCGTTCTTGTGCTGGTGACAATTCGTCATCAAAAATAGCAGTACCAATATCGTGTGTAACAATAAATTGGCGTACATCTTCCATTTTACCTGTGCCAATAAATGTCTTGGGATTAGGCATGTCCATTTTTTGAGTAAATCGCTTCACGACTTCTCCTCCTGCTGTGTATGTTAAAAATTCAAGTTCATCCAAATATTCTTTAGACTTGTCTTCCTCTTGATTTCTAGTTATTACACCTACTAAAATCGTTTTTTCTAATGCTATATCCTTTTTCTCTATCATTACTTAATAGTAAGCTGCAAATGTACAAATTGAAAATTTCTCTTATAGAAAAATCTCCTTTTACTATCCTCTTTTAGTTAAAGAAAGAAGAAAAATGAATATTTAATTAATATGTGATAGTTTGTTTTTAGTATTTTAGGCTTGAAAAGACTAATTACAATACTTTATTACTAACCGTTATTATAAAAAAATGCCACTATATCCATTAGAAAAAAATAACACACACAACTATTTTACCATTGCTTTCTATAATCTTGAAAACTTGTTTGACATTTTTGATGATAAACACACTAGAGATAATGATTTTTTACCATCTTCTGAAAAGCATTGGACACAAAAACGTTATAATAATAAGCTTAAAAAATTAGGGTATACCATCTCAAAGATTGGCACAAAAATCTCCGGCAATTCACCAGCTATTATTGGATTAGCCGAAGTGGAAAACAGATTAGTTGTAGCCGACTTAATAACATCAAAAGGGCTTAAAGATACATCCTATGATATTGTTCATTACGATTCTCCTGATGAACGTGGTATTGATGTCGCCCTTATTTATAATACGAAATACTTTACTGTTGAAGATAGTGAGGTGTTTTCACTAAATCTTTTTGATGAGTTAGGGCAGCTCGACTATACAAGAGACATCTTACTCGTTAAGGGATTTCTCAATAATGAAAAAATATATGTATTAGTCAATCATTGGCCATCAAGACGTGAAGGTGTAGATATCTCTGAAAAAAAGCGATTAATCGCCTCGGATAAAGTGACTGAAATTATAGATTTGATAAAACAAAAAGACAAGAATCCAAAGATTATTATTATGGGCGATTTTAACGATAACCCAACAAATGAAAGTATAACGCAACTTGTAAATACTAATG
>CAYQME010000145.1:0-1929 GCA_964418645.1 uncultured Flavobacteriaceae bacterium | reverse complement strand
TATAATCCCCGAATCAAAAACAAAATATCATATTTACGAATACAAATAACTGTTGGCAACAACTCATAAAATTTATGCCTGCATTTAAATAATACAGTTATAAATCATTTATTTTGAATAAGTTTTAGTATATTTGCACGCAAGGCTAATATTAATACGTCACGCAGGGCTAATTCACAACCAACATGAAAGGCTAGATAAAGCACAACTTACTAGGCTAAATTTGGCACAAAAAATATAACTATAATTAAGCATAAAAAAAGCATTTATTCATATGGCTACACCAGGAGAAAAACTCGCAGCATCACTTAAGATTCTTCGTGAAATTCAAGAAGGACAAAACACAGTAGCAATAAAAACATCTGAAATAAACAGAACACACCGCGAAAGACTTACTAAAAATGGATTTTTAAAAGAAGTCGCCAAAGGTTGGTATATAGCAGGAAATCCAAATGAGAATTTAGGGGATAGTACTTCATGGTACACATCATACTGGCAATTTTGTTCAAGATATTTAAAAGATAAATATAAAAATGCTTATTGTATTTCTGCAGAGCAATCTATTTTAATACATTCAGGCAATAACACAGTTCCAAGTCAATTAATTATTCGTAGCCCTAAAGGACCAAATAAAAACATTCCCCTTTTACATAATACCTCATTATTTGAAATGAAATCTCCATTACCATATACAGCGGAGATAATAGAAGTAAACGGAATAAGAATGTTAACTATTACTTCTGCCTTAATTAATTTCTCGCCAACAATGTTCGAAAAAAATCCGACCGACATAAGAACTATTTTGGCATTAATTCCCGACTCATCTGAATTACTTAAAGAATTATTAGATGGCTCTCATTCAGTAATTGCAGGCCGATTGGCTGGAGCTTTTCGGAATATTGGTCAAATTCGAATAGCTGACGAAATTGTTTCTACAATGAAAATGGCAGATTTTGATGTAAGAGAAATAGACCCTTTTAAAAACAAACTACCTATTAGACTATCTTTTAGAGAAAAGTCACCATATGCAAATAGAATAAAAATCATGTGGGAAGAATACCGAAAAGTAGTAATTAAAAATTTCCCAGATAGTCCAGGGCTTGCTGAAAATCATGAAGAATATTTAAACTCTGTGGACCAAATATATTTGACAGATGCATACCATTCTTTATCTATCGAAAGATACACCGTAACTGTGGCCCTAATAGAAAAAGTAAGAAGTGGTAATTGGAATATCGAAGAAAATAATGAAGACAGAAATCAACGAGACGCAATGGCTGCTAGGGGTTATTGGCAAGCCACCCAATCAATAAAAAGCAGTATTAAAAAAATTCTAAATGGCACCAATTCAGGGAGTGTTGCTAACCAGGACCATACCAAATGGTATCAAGAATTATTCGCTCCTAGTGTTACAGTTGGAATTTTAAAGGCCTCAGATTTGGCTGGATATAGAACAAATCAAGTATATATTTCACAATCACAACATGTTCCGCTGAATAAAGAAGCTGTAAGGGATGCAATGCCAATACTTTTCGAATTATTGGAAAACGAAAGTCATGCAGGAGTACGGGCTGTGCTTGGTCATTTTATCTTTGTTTACATTCATCCATATATGGATGGCAATGGAAGAATGGCTAGATTTTTAATGAATTTAATGCTCGCCTCAGGCGGATATCCCTGGACAGTGGTACCTGTAGAAGAACGCAAAGCATATATGAATTCATTAGAAAAAGCAAGTGTTGAAGGTGATATTGAGTCATTTACTCTTTTTATTTCCAATTTAGTTAGAGAGAGCCTTAAAGGAACTCCTATTGCGAAATTAAAAACAAAACAATAAATAACGTATACCAACACTGGTAATCGTTGCACAAGAGATTCAAAAGCGCCTTTTTAAGGAGTTTTTGTTTTTAAGTATTTCCCATCTGTCCT
>CAYQME010000144.1:0-1950 GCA_964418645.1 uncultured Flavobacteriaceae bacterium | reverse complement strand
AAGAAAAACTTTTACGTGCCATATTTGGAGACAAAGCAGGCGATGTAAAAGATGCTTCACTTAAAGCATCTCCTTCTTTACACGGTGTTGTTATAGACAAAAAATTATTCAAACGCACTATTAAAGATAAGAGAAAACGCACTCAAGAAAAAGAGGATATTACTATTTTAACTTCTCAATTTGATGTTAAGTTTGAGTCTTTAAGATCTAGATTAGTAGAAAAATTATTCCAACTTGTTAATGGTAAAACATCACAAGGTGTTAAAAATGATTTAAATGAGGAGATTTTACCAAAAGGTAAAAAATTCACACTTAAATTATTAAATACTGTTGACGATTATACGCATTTAACTAAAGGTACTTGGTCTACAGATAAATCACTCAATGTTTTAATTAACGAGTTAATTCATAACTATAAAATTAAAGTAAGCGATTTACAAGGTGTATTGCGAAGAGAAAAATTTGCCATTACTGTAGGAGATGAATTACCCAACGGTATTATTAAATTGGCCAAAGTTTATATTGCCAAAAAACGTAAGTTAAAAGTTGGTGATAAAATGGCAGGACGTCATGGTAATAAAGGTATTGTAGCCAGAATTGTACGCGCAGAAGATATGCCTTTCTTAGAAGATGGCACTCCTGTAGACATTGTATTAAATCCGCTTGGTGTACCCTCTCGTATGAACATTGGTCAGATTTATGAAACTGTTTTAGGATGGGCTGGTCAACGTTTAGGTAATACTTATGCTACACCAATTTTTGATGGGGCTACTTTAGAGCAAATTACTGCATTGACAGACGAAGCTGGGGTGCCAATTTATGGTCATACACATTTGTATGATGGTGGTACAGGAGAACGTTTTGATCAAGCAGCAACTGTAGGGGTTATTTATATGATTAAATTAGGTCATATGATTGACGATAAGATGCACGCGCGTTCAATAGGACCATACTCTTTAATTACACAGCAACCTCTTGGTGGTAAAGCACAAATGGGTGGTCAACGTTTAGGAGAGATGGAAGTATGGGCATTAGAAGCTTATGGTGCTTCTAGCACTTTAAGAGAAATGTTAACTGTAAAATCTGATGATGTATTTGGTCGTGCCAAAACTTACGAATCTATTGTAAAAGGAGAACCAATGCCAGAACCAGGTTTACCAGAATCTTTCAATGTGTTAATGCACGAGTTGAAAGGTTTAGGTTTAGATTTACGCTTAGAAGAATAATAACATACAGTTGTTCCGATTTATCGGAATAGAAATTAATTTTTAAAAAAATCTGATTCCATTATTATGGCAAGACAAAACGAAAAATACACTGTAAAAAAGTTTAATAAAATAACAATTGGTTTATCTTCTCCAGAAGCTATTCTAGAGAAATCTAGAGGAGAAGTTCTTAAACCAGAAACTATAAATTATCGTACGCACAAACCCGAAAGAGATGGCTTGTTTTGCGAACGTATTTTTGGCCCTATAAAAGATTTTGAATGTGCTTGTGGTAAATACAAACGCATTCGTTATAAGGGAATTGTGTGTGACAGATGTGGTGTTGAAGTGACTGAAAAGAAAGTTCGTAGAGACCGCGTTGGACATATAAACCTTGTAGTGCCAGTAGCACATATTTGGTATTTTAGATCACTTCCCAATAAAATGGGATACCTTCTTGGATTACCATCTAAGCGCTTAGATATGATAATATATTACGAAAGATATGTTGTTATTCAGCCAGGTAATACTAAAAATGCAGAAGGCGAGCCGCTTCAAAAAATGGATTTCTTAACAGAAGAAGAGTATCTAGATGTTTTAGAAACTATTCCTCAAGATAATCAATATTTAGACGACTCAGATCCTAATAAATTCATCGCTAAAATGGGTGCTGAATGTTTATTAGAATTGCTTTCAAGAATTGACTTAGACGAATTGTCTTACCAATTGCGTCATAAAGCCAATA
>CAYQME010000143.1:0-1993 GCA_964418645.1 uncultured Flavobacteriaceae bacterium | reverse complement strand
AAATTGCACGAATTCTTGAACGTGAAAAATGTTCAATACATAATGAAAACCCTACTGCAACACCAAAAAAAGATACTATCGAACTTATATGTTGTTGTGATAAATTTCAAGAAAAATTAATAAAAAAAATGGATAAAGAGATAATGAAACAAGTAGACGATGATATCAACAAAGCTCTAGATTCTTTTTAATTATTTGTAGTTACAAAAACCATATTACAGTAGCTTTCCACTTTTGATAAAGTTATACTTAATACATTAAAAAGTAAGTTTTTTCAAATAATTATTTGTATCATTGTAGTCAGTTTTAAGCTGACCTATAAGCTATGTATAAAAAATATATATCAACACAATCAAATAGAATTCTGACCTATTTTAATAAGTTAGACCAAGATTGTTTTGCTTATGCTGAAGCAATAAACGCATTGCCTAATTCTAGCAATAGTGCCTTAAAGGAATTATTAAGTAATATGGTGAAAAGAGGACTTTTAATGCGTTTAAAAAAAGGTTTGTACTTTATCATTCCGTATGAAAAAGAGGCTGAATCTTTTATGCCTGATTGGCATATCATTGCAGGTCACCTTACAAAAGGTAGCAATCACTATATTGGCTATTACTCAGCATTGCAAATACATAATTTGATAACCCAACCCTCATTGAAAGAACAAATTGTTGTTCAAAAACAAATGCGCCCTTCAATAATTAAAATTAAGAATGTAGATTTTCAATTCGTTTACCATAACAAAAACCATTTTTTTGGAGCTAAAAAAATGTGGATTGATAGCTTTAACAAAGTCCTATGTTCAGATTTAGAAAAAACATTTATTGATTGCCTTTTTAAACCCGATTATGCAGGGGGAATTGTAGAAGTGGCCAAAGCTATCTATACTTCAAAAGATAAAATCAAGTTTGATAAGCTTTTTGAATATGCAGAACGCTTCAAATCGCAAGCAGTTATTAAACGGTTGGGGTTTTTATTGGAAATCTTGGAATTAGAAACTGACATCATTCCAAAATTAAACAAACTAAAAACAGCATCTGTTGTGCTTTTAGATACCGAATTACCTAAATCAGGAAAAATGATAAGCCGTTGGAGTATTCAACAAAATTTAGAAACAGAAACCATTAAATCTGCCATTTACACGTGATAAAACCAGGAGAAATACAAAACAAAGCACGTGCAGTTGGGGTACGTGACCAACAAATTGAAAAGGATTATATGCTGTCTTGGATTCTTCAAGGAGTAGCCCAACATTCCATACTTTCCAAAGCAATTGTTTTTAAAGGCGGTACTGTTTTAAAGAAAGTATATTTTAAGGATTATCGTTTTTCGGAAGATCTTGATTTTACTTTGCCTGATGATACAGTAAGTAATGAACAAATTTTTGAATGGTTTACAGAAGTATTTGAATATATTAAAGAAGAAGCAAATATACCACTTGAAATAATTGACAATAATGAACATCAAGATGGTGGTATCAATTTTTATATCAGCTATATTGGACCACTTGGTGGTTTGGGCGCAAATAAGAAAGTTAAAGTTGATATTTCAAGAAGTGAAAAATTAGTTTTTGAGCCTGTAATAAATGACGTTTTTATTGATTATTCAGATCAAGAAGAACACCAACTACGCTGCTATTCTTTAGAAGAAGTATTGGTTGAAAAACTACGCTCGGTTATGCAAAGAATGCAAGCCAGAGATTTTTATGACATTTGGTATTTATTGGAAATACACAATATGGCTATTGATTTTTACATTGCAGAGTTTAAACAGAAATGTAAAAATAAAGCAATAAACCCAACAGAATTTCATTCCAAACTTCTACAAAGATTGCCACAATACAAAGGACGATGGCAAAAATCTATGGCTGATCAAATTCAAGATTTACCGGACTTTGAAACCGTTTTACGCGAAACAATGCGTCATTTAAAGAAATTAAAATTGTAAACTAAATCACCCTAAAACCTTTCAAATATTATTAATTATCATTACA
>CAYQME010000142.1:0-2021 GCA_964418645.1 uncultured Flavobacteriaceae bacterium | reverse complement strand
AATTGCTATCGGTTTTTCGGCCATAGCCATTTATTTTTTCTTTATATAATTAAATTTTTAAAAAAATTATGACAACATTAAATTCAAAAATACCCGAAGGAGAGATATCTAAAAAATGGGAAAACTACAAGGCTCATGCTAATTTAGTGAGTCCAGCCAACTGTAGAAAATTAGATGTTATTGTTGTTGGTACTGGTCTTGCGGGCAGTTCTGCAGCAGCAACTTTAGGAGAAGCTGGTTACAATGTAAAAGTTTTTTACTTTCAAGATAGTCCACGAAGAGCTCATTCAATTGCAGCTCAAGGTGGGATTAATGCTTCAAAAAATTATCAAAATGATAATGATAGTGATTATCGCTTATTTTACGACACCGTAAAAGGAGGTGATTATCGCGGACGTGAAGAAGATGTTTATCGTTTGGCTCAACTAAGCGGTAATATTATAGACCAATGTGTGGCGCAAGGTGTTCCTTTTGCCCGCGAGTATGGCGGTACTTTAGCCAACCGTTCATTTGGAGGGGCTCAAGTTTCTAGAACTTTTTATGCTTCTGGAGCCACCGGACAACAATTGTTGTTAGGAGCTTACAGCTCTATGAATCGTCAAATAGAAGCTGGAACTGTAAAATCTTACAACCGTCATGAAATGTTAGATGTGGTGGTGGTTGACGGTAAAGCGAGAGGCATTATTACAAGAAATTTAATTACTGGGGAAATTGAGCGTTTTGGAGCTCATGCCGTTATTATTGCTTCTGGTGGTTATGCTAATGTATTTTATTTATCTACTAATGCAATGGGATGTAATGTCACAGCATCATGGAAGATTTATAAAAAAGGCGCTTATTTTGCCAATCCTTGTTATACACAAATTCATCCTACTTGTATTCCTGTTTCTGGAGAACATCAAAGTAAACTAACTTTAATGTCAGAATCATTAAGAAATGATGGTAGAATTTGGGTGCCAAAAAATATTGAAGATGCAAAATTAATAAGAGAAGGAAAACTTAAACCAACCGAAATAGCCGAAGAAAATAGAGACTATTATCTAGAACGTAGATATCCAACATTTGGAAATTTAGTGCCTCGTGATGTCTCTTCTAGAGCAGCTAAAGAACGTTGTGATGCTGGTTATGGCGTTAACAAAGCCGGATTTGCGGTTTATTTAGATTTTGCAGATGCTATAAATAGATTAGGAAAAGACGTGGTTAAAGAACGTTATGGTAATTTATTTGATATGTACCAAAATATTAACGGTGATAATCCTTATGAGACACCTATGATGATTTATCCTGCTTCGCATTACGCAATGGGAGGAACTTGGGTAGATTATGAAACAATGACTACAGTACCCGGTCTTTATGCTATTGGGGAAGCCAATTTTTGTGTTCATGGAGCTAATAGACTTGGGGCTTCTTCTCTAATGCAATGTTTATGCGATGGTTATTTTGTATTACCTGCAACAATCTCAAATTATCTAGCAGATGAAATTAGAACTGGAGAAATTCCTACTGACACTGCTGAGTTTGAAAAGGCAGAAAAAGAAGTTAAAGATAAAATCAAAAAATTGTTTGCTATTAATGGCACTAAATCACCTGCTTATTTTCATAAAAAATTAGGTGAAATAATGTGGAATAAAGTGGGCTTAGCTAGAAATGAAAAAGGATTAAATGAAGCCATTGCTGAAATAAAAGAACTACGATCTGAATTTTGGAAAGATGTTAAAGTAGTCGGTAAAGAAGATCAATTTAATACTGAACTTGAAAAGGCTGGTCGTGTTGCTGATTTCTTAGAACTGGCAGAATTATTAGCTAAGGATGCTTTAAATAGAAAAGAATCATGTGGCGCACATTACAGAGAAGAATCTATTGAATTAGATGGTCCTCAAAAAGGGGAAGCCAAACGTAATGATAAAGATTACATGTATGTAGCTGCTTGGGAATATATGGGCGAAGCTAAAGAGCCTAAACTTCATAAAGAAGAATTACAATTTAAAGCGATTGAAATAAAACAACGTAATTATAAATAA
>CAYQME010000141.1:0-2056 GCA_964418645.1 uncultured Flavobacteriaceae bacterium | reverse complement strand
TTATTCTTATAAGTTGGTTAATAAAAATACGCTGCAAAAAACAATAACATATTAGCACTACATAGAAATCAATTAATTCCCCTCAAAATAAGCTAATATCTAGATTATTCTAATAATTATTAAGTATTTGTTGTTATTAATTTTTAGTTGTTAAAAGAAAAAACACATACGTATTAAGCTATTTTTACATAAAATATAAACAATGAAAAAAATATTTTTAACTATTGTCTCTATTACAACAATAGCTCTCGTTGGTAATGCTCAAGTATATGACGGTGCTGCAGGATTAAGATTAAGCGCAAGTAATTATGGCTTTGGCCCTGAAATATCTTACCAGCTTGGATTAGACGATGCAAGCAGAATTGAAGCCGGTATTGGTTTTAATGTTGATAATAGCTACAATCGATTTGGTGTTACTGGTGCCTATCAATTGGTTTTTGAGATACAAAATGGTTTTAGTTGGTTTGCCGGACCAGGAGCTCAATTATGGATTTATTCTTACAGTAATAATTTTCTTAACAACAGAGGTACTGTTGGAGGAGCTGTTGGTGCACAAGCGGGCATAGAATATGATTTTAATGAACTGGACATACCTTTTAGTGCAAGCATTGATACTCGACCAATGTTCAATTTTGTTTCTAATAACTCTGGATTTGAATTTGCTTTAGGAATCTCTGCACGATATACTTTTTAAAAAATTAGGCTTAATAGACAAAATTTAGGCTAAGATTCTCTGTAAGACTTATTGTGATTAGCTTTGAATCAAATTAAAGGTTATGATTAAAAAAAGTGTATAAATTGTAAAGGAATAAAGACCAAAAAAAATGGATTTGTTCAAGGTAAACAACTCTATAAATGCAATAGTTGTGGGAAGCAATTTTTAGGCGGAGAAAGAATAATTCCATCGGTACTTTGGGAAGAATATTTAAGAGGTAAACAGACTTATTTACAGTTGTCTAAGAAGTATAATTGCTCTAAACGGACTATTCAGCGTAAAATTGATTTACATCAACTCACGATTAAGTCCAAAGTTGTTAGAGAAGTTATTGTCTTAATGGATACTACGTACTGGGGAAGAAACTTTGGAGTAATGCTCTTTAAAGACGCTATTACCAAAGAAAATCTACTAAAGTATTACGTAAAGAATGAGACTAACTTTTTATATAAAAAAGGGGTTGAAGAACTAGTCTCAAGAGGGTATACAATCATTGGAATCGTAAGTGATGGAAGAAAAGGATTAGCTCAATCTTTTGGTTCAATACCAGTCCAGATGTGCCAATTTCATCAAGTGGCTATCATCAGAAGGTATATTACAAAGAACCCTAAAATTCCAGCATCTATTGAGTTAAAAGGAATCGTATCGATGTTAAAGATGACAGATAAAGAGTCTTTTGAAGGTGCTTTAAATGATTGGTTTATGAAATGGGAAGGGTTTTTAAATGAACGAACAGTTAGTATTGAAACAGGTAGAAGTTATTACACTCACAAACGACTCAGGAGTGCTTACAGAAGCCTGAAAAGCAATTTACCATGGTTGTTTACTTGGTATGATTACATCGAATTAAACATCCCAAATACGACCAACGCAATTGATGGTCATTTTGCAGATTTAAAGAACAAACTTAGAAATCATAATGGACTATCATTGAAGAGAAAAATGAAATTTATTGATGCTTTTTTGAAGGTTTAAATCTCGATAATTTAACAGCCTAATTTTTGTCCACTTGAAAATATCTAACCAAAAATAGCCTAAATTTTGTCTATTAAGCCAAAAAGTATGGTCAAAATGGCTGAATGAATAAAACAACAATTTAAAGTAAAACTAGAAACAACAATAAAAATTAAAGGTAAAAAGGCGCGCGACATCGGCAAACCGTTAAACGAAAAAGCAAAAACAACATGCTTTCGTACTTATATTACGCACCTTTTCTAAAACAACATTAAAACATTGTTTTTTTCAAGATAAAAATTTAGTTAAGCATCATTTCAATAAACAACTTGTTGATAATAAGTTTCTTTTCTCCTCAAATATCATAAGCGATTAAAATAGAATTTT
>CAYQME010000140.1:0-2216 GCA_964418645.1 uncultured Flavobacteriaceae bacterium | reverse complement strand
TAGAAATTTGGAAAGACGCCTTATCAAACGTAATGCCTCACGTAGAAGTACGTAGTAGACGTGTAGGGGGAGCCACTTTTCAAATCCCAATGCAAATTAGACCCGATAGAAAAATTTCTATGGCCATTAAATGGATGGTTCTATACACTAAAAAGCGTAATGAAAAATCTATGGCTCAGCGTTTAGCTAACGAAATTTTAGCCGCTGCTAAAGAAGAAGGGGCTTCCGTTAAAAAACGTGTAGATGTACATAAAATGGCCGAAGCTAATAAAGCATTCTCTCATTTTAGATTTTAACATAATATAGAATGGCAAGAGATTTAAAATATACTAGAAATATAGGTATTGCTGCGCATATTGATGCAGGTAAAACAACTTGTACAGAGCGCATCTTATATTATACAGGTGTAAGTCACAAAATTGGAGAGGTGCACGATGGTGCCGCTACCATGGACTGGATGGAACAAGAACAAGAACGTGGCATTACTATTACTTCTGCTGCTACGCATTGTGTTTGGCCGTATAGAAACCAAGATTATCGTGTAAACATTATTGACACACCCGGTCACGTTGATTTTACCGTAGAGGTAGAGCGTTCTTTACGTGTACTTGATGGTGTTGTAGCACTTTTTAGTGCGGTTGACGGTGTTGAGCCTCAATCTGAAACAGTTTGGCGTCAAGCGGATAAATACCGCGTACCCCGTTTAGGTTTTGTAAATAAAATGGATCGTCAAGGATCAGATTTCTTTAACGTGTGTAAACAAGTAAAAGAAATGCTAGGCGGTAATCCCGTTCCTTTACAAGTACCAATTGGTGAAGAAATAGACTTTAAAGGTGTTGTAGACCTTATTTCAAAAAAAGCAATTGTTTGGAATGAAGAAGATATGGGAATGACTTATAAAGAAATTCCAATTCCTGAAGAATTAGCAGACGTTGTAGAGAAGTACCGTGTCCAATTAGTTGAAGCAGTTGCTGAATATGACGATGAGTTGATGGAAAAATTCTTCGAAGACGAAAATTCTATTACAGAAGACGAAATTATTGCTGCTCTAAGAGCCGCAACTATTGATATGAGTATCATACCAATGATGTGTGGTTCGGCCTTTAAAAATAAAGGTGTGCAAGCTATGCTTGATGGTGTTATGCGCTATTTGCCATCGCCATTAGATATTGATGCTATTGAAGGTGTAAATCCTGATACAGAGCAACCTGCTTTTAGAAAACCAAGTATAAATGAGCCTTTTTCGGCTTTAGCTTTTAAAATCGCTACAGATCCATTTGTAGGACGTTTGGCATTCTTTAGAACCTATTCAGGATTTTTAGATGCTGGATCATACGTATTGAATAACCGTTCTGGTAAAAAAGAACGTATTTCTCGTATCTATCAAATGCACTCAAATAAACAAGAGCCTCTTAAAAGAATTGAGGCAGGAGATATTGCTGCAGCTGTAGGTTTTAAAGATATTAAAACAGGAGATACTTTAACAGATTTAAAACATCCTATTGTTTTAGAATCTATGTCTTTTCCTGCACCAGTAATTGGTATTGCTGTTGAGCCTAAGACTAAAGCAGATGTAGATAAGTTAGGGGCTGCTTTAGGTAAATTAGCCGAAGAAGATCCAACTTTTGTTGTAAAATCTGATGAAGCTTCTGGCCAGACAATAATCTCTGGTATGGGCGAATTGCACTTAGAGATTATAGTAGATCGTTTAAAACGTGAATTTAAAGTTGAAGTTAACGAAGGACAACCTCAAGTAGAATATAAAGAAGCCTTAACCAAAGTTGCTAATCACCGTGAAGTTTATAAAAAACAATCTGGTGGCCGTGGTAAGTTTGGTGATATTGTTTTCGAAATTGGCCCAGCCGATGAAGAAGAAGCTATATTAGGAGGTCTTCAATTTGTTGATAAAGTTAAAGGGGGAAGAATTCCAAAAGAATTTATACCAGCGGTTCAGAAAGGATTTAAGCAAGCTATGGTAAACGGTCCTTTGGCTGGATACGCTATGGATAGTATGAAAGTGACTTTAATAGATGGTTCTTATCACCCTGTCGATTCAGATGCTTTATCATTTGAATTAGCTGCTAAACTAGGATACAAAGCTGTTGCAAAAGCAGCAGGTGCTGTAATTTTAGAACCTATTATGAAACTTGAAGCTATAACACCCGAAGCAAATATGGGCGATATAGTAGGCGATTTAAACCGTCGTCGTGGTCAAG
>CAYQME010000139.1:0-2260 GCA_964418645.1 uncultured Flavobacteriaceae bacterium | reverse complement strand
AATGAAAAAAAAGTGCCTTATTTAGGTTATAACCCATTAAATGTTTAGTTTTTATTAAAAGTATTAAGACTTTTTATCCTTTTTTTGAATAAAGTTATCATATTTTATTCTTTCAAATTACATTTTAAAATTCTTTTTGTATTTTTATATTGAATTTTAAACATATTCTCTTTTGAAAATTACAGATCATAACTTAATTATTGATGGTATTGATAAAACGATACTTCGTGCCTTAATGAAAGACGCTAGAACTCCTGTACTGGAAATTGCACGTCAAGTTGGTATTTCGGGAGCTGCGATTCATCAACGCTTACGAAAATTAGAACAATCTAAACTCCTATCAGGTTCAAAATTTGTAATTAATCCTAAATCTTTAGGCTATACTACTATGGCTTTTATTGGTATTTTTTTAGATAAAGCCGTTAATAACCCAACTGCTGTAAAGCAACTAAAAAAGATTCCAGAAGTTTTAGAATGTCATTACACTACTGGAAATTGGAGTATTTTAATTAAAGTCCTTTGTAAAGATAATGAACACTTAATGCAGGTTCTAAATAAAAATATTCAAACCATTAATGGTGTTTCTAGAACAGAGACCTTTATTTCTTTAGACCAACAAATTGATAGACAGATTAAAATTTAATCTCTTCCTAAAATCTGGAATGCCCAATATACAAGAGATGCTAATGCACCAATAGCTGCAACCAAATAAGTCCTTGCGGCCCATTTTAATGCGTCTTCCGATCCCTTATACTCTTCTTGAGAAACCATATGCTTATTTTTTAACCAAGCCAAAGCGCGATTACTTGCATCATACTCAACAGGAAGTGTAATAAAACTAAATATAGTAGCAAAACCCATAAAAATTAATCCAGCAACAGCAACAAAAAAGCCAATACCTCCAAGCCAATTTGTAGCCATAAGTACGATACCGCCAATTACAACCCATTGCGACATGCTAGAGGTTACGCTTACCACAGGCACCAAAGTTGAACGCATTTGCAACCAACTGTATGCTTGTGCATGCTGTACAGCATGACCACATTCATGTGCTGCAACAGCAGCTGCAGCGGCATTGCGCTGATTATATACTGCCTCACTTAAATTTACGGTTTTATCTTTTGGATTGTAATGGTCTGTTAATCGTCCTGCTACCGAAACCACTTTTACATCCATAATGCCATGATCTGCTAACATTTTTTCAGCAATTTCTGCGCCACTCATCCCATTTCTCAATTGTACTTTAGAGTACTTTACAAACTTTCGTTTTAATTTTTTACTCACTAACCAACTCACTAAAGCAATACCTCCTAATAATATATAATATGTAAACATTTGTTTTCTTTTTTTAAATTATAAATGTATAGTAATTAAAGCAAAAAATAAGCCAAACAAAAGTTAAGAAATTTTGTCAGTTTTTCCCTTGTCTTTATCATACTTTAACTTAAAAAAAATAAGTAACGCGTAAGAGCCAATAGTTATTCCATTGGCAATAATTAACGATAAGCTATTAATATAAATACCATAAATAAACCACAATATTATGCCTACAAAAAACAATATTAGCATTGGCAACGATAAAGAAGACACCTCTTTGGTTTTCCAAGTTTTATACACTTGTGGCAAAAAAGCCGATGTTGTTAAAACAGCAGCAACGAGTCCTAATATTTCTATATTATCCAACAATATTCACAATTTTTCCAGGAACTATAATTATTTTTTTAGGTGTACGCCCTTGCAATTGCTCCTTAGTTTTATCATGCGCCAATACTGCTGCTTCAATATCATCCTTACTCATATCTAATGGTAACTCCATAGTAAATCGCATTTTACCATTAAACGAAATTGGATAATTTTTACTACTCTCAACCAAATGGCTTTCATCAAATGCAGGAAACTCAGCTGTTGATATGGATTCGTTATGCCCTAACAGATTCCATAATTCTTCGGCAATATGAGGTGCATAAGGCGAAATTAAAACCAGTAAAGGTTCCAGAATTTCTTTACTTGTACACTTTTGAGCAGTTAGTTCATTTACTGCAATCATAAAAGTTGACACCGACGTATTGAACGAGAAATTCTCAATATCTTCTTCTACTTTCTTTATGGTTTTATGTAATGTTTTTAGATTGTCTTTTGTTGGTGTTGCTTCTGAAACTTTTAAACCATTATCGCCAACATACAATTTCCATAGTTTTTTAAGAAAGCTATGTACACCTGTAATACCAGCAGTATTCCAAGGTTTGTATTGCTCTAATGG
>CAYQME010000138.1:0-2349 GCA_964418645.1 uncultured Flavobacteriaceae bacterium | reverse complement strand
CTTAAAAATCTGTCGCAAATAATTAATTGAGACATATAATAGTTGCAAATATTAAAATTTTAATATTCTTTAGCTTAATAGCTAAAAAATCATCTTAATTATGAAAAAATATTACTTCTTAATATTAGTTTTTTTTACAGCATTCTCTGTGTCTTCACAAACGCCCGCCAGTATAAATTGGAATGGCTATGAAATTACCTATATTGCCCAAACCAGTTTTGACACTGGGTTAGATGGGATAGAATCGAATTCTAAATTGCAAATAAAAAATATTAGCAACGCCTCACCAAATCCTATTTTATTTCAATTATATATAGAAGGACTTGTTTCTTCAGACCCTATACGCGATACACATGGCGATGGCGGTTTTGCCGTTTTTCCTAATGGAGGTGCGCTTATAATTAACCAAGGCGAGACGGCTTATACCCAAAATTGGTTAAGAGGTGTTTATGAATCAAGATTCAACAACACACCTCCTGCGGTTAACGAAACTAAAAGTTATAACTTTCATTTTCTTTTTAGCGAATCACAGGACGCTTTAAATGCTTCAGGCTTCCCTAAAGATGCCTCGTTGGTTGGCGACTTACCCGTTACACTTCAATTTACAAACCACGAAAATAGTATAGATGTGGTTAATGGCGATTTAACAATAGACATTGAAGTAACAACACAAGATACAGCTCCTTTTAATTTAGATATAGGTACTGAAGCTAATGGGTTTAACAATAATTTTTTTAATACAATTCGTATTCAGGATGGAAACGGCTCTACAACGCCTTATTTATTTAGAGCCAAAGTAAAAAACAGAGATGACTGGTTTGTGAAAATCTCAAAAACAGGTAAAAAAACAGAGTTTATTCATGTTGACCCTAATAATCCTAGTATTAGTGTTACTTTAAGTCCAGATACCAATGCCATTTCGCCTTATAATTTTACACTTATTAAATCTGTTAATACACCAACAGGATTTTGGCGAGGAGCTGTATCAGAAAGTGAAGGTACTTTTTTAGCTATCCCTGGACAAGAAAACTGGGGTGGAACTGCTAATCCTAAAACAGCTTCAAAAATCTACAAATACAAATTTGATGGTACATTGGTTTGGGATTTTAACTTTGAATGGGAAGCTTGGGGAGGAGACATGAGTGATGATGGCAGTATTGTGGCTGTTGCCAGTAACCAAGCGGGGAATACTGGCACTTATAACCCAAGTGGAGGCAATTATTTACTTGTCATTAACGGTCTTACAGGGAGCGTTATAGCAAATATTCCTGGTTTAGATTCTAAAAGTTTAAAAATTTCGCACGATGGTAAGTATGTAGCTATTGGTTTACAAGGGGGAAATTTTGATATTTATGATATAACCAACAATCAACTTTATACAGACGTAGGAGGTACAACCTATAATGGACAAGTCCGTGAAATGTTATGGAGTAATGACAATACTTCTTTGTATGTAAGTAATGGCGATGGCTATTTAAGAAAATTTAGCCTTAATTTTTCTGGAACAATAAGTAGTACAGAAACTTGGAAAAGTTATGTGGGTGGCTGGGCCTTTATTAATGGATTAAATATGAGTCATAACTCCAATTATATTGCTGTCGGCTCAAAAAGTAAAGACCAAACTGTTGTTAACACATCAGATGGTTCAATTCTTTGGTCTAAACATTCAGGAAATTTTGACTCAATAATTTCAAAAGACGACACCAAGTTGGTTACTTTTGGAGGTAAAGTCTACAACTTATTAACGGGAGAATTTTTAGGGGCTTTAAACCGAACAGCTACGACACATTTTTTTAATAATGATCCTTTTATTCTTTCTGTTGACAGATCTACCATTAATGGCTCCCAAGTTCAAGGAGGAATAAATGTCCATTCATTTCAAGGAGATTTCTTAAAAAATTCGGATGGAACACAATCATTTTATAACCCTAACGATTTAAGTTTTACAGCAGGTGAGCAAGTGCAATGGTCCTATCTAACGGCAGATGACAGTAAATTAATTGTATTAAGTAGAGATATGGACACAGCCAATGAAGTGGGTATTTCAATTTTTTCAATTACAAATTCAGGAAGCTCTTTAGCTATAAATGAAGAATCTCTTCTTTCTAAACAAATTAAAGTTTATCCCAATCCGGCAAACAATCAATTAAATTTAAGACTTAACAATACAACTCTCTCAAACATCCAATCTATTAAAATATTTGATTTAAATGGACGCTTATTAAAAAATATCAAAAAATTTAAGACGCAATTAAACCTTAATATTAAAGATTTAAAACAGGGTGTTTATTTAGTTAAAGTAGCCACCACAAAATCAAATTATATTTCTAAATTTATTAAGAATTAAAG
>CAYQME010000137.1:0-2466 GCA_964418645.1 uncultured Flavobacteriaceae bacterium | reverse complement strand
TTCTGAGCTTTAAAAATTGGAGAATATGACTCTTTTATTTTGATTCTTGCTTCTATTTCTTTGTTTATTTTTTTCTCTACTTCGTCAGCAATTTTTAGCCATTCCAAATGACCTTTATTCATTTGTTTATTGTATTCTTTTAATAATGCAATTCTTGCTTCAATAGCTTGCTCTGACGTTAAGCCTCCATTTGCTGAACCTAATGCCTCTAAACGATTTACATCTTTCAAACCTTCTGCATAATCATTGATAGCTTTAAAACTTTCAGAATAAGATGCAGAAAGCCTCTTGTTTTTTTCTAATATTTTTTCATCTTCTTTTGAAAGCTTTTCTTTAGTTTTGATTTCTGCTTGTATTTTTGTTACTCTTTTTTCTGCATTCGAAATTAACTCTTTAGATATGTCTACATATTGTTTTTCTGTAATTGCACCTTGAAGATATTTTTCTGCGATAGCATCTATATATTTTCCAGTAGTACCAAACACTTCATTTTCTTTCTTCAAAGAAATAGTATAAGCAAGATGAAGTTCTGCAAGCTTTTCTAAAGATGGTATGTTTCCTTTCTTGTACTGCTCTACTGCCATATTATTTTTTTCAAGCAAAGATGCTTCACTTTTAGTTATTTTTGCAATAACTTCACCTTGCTTCAGACGTGCTTTTGTCTCTTTGTCTATTTGAATCTCTAAATCTTTACTTGCTTTTATCTGTTGGTTATTTTTATTGACAGTCGCAACATCTTTCTCTACAAATTTTATAGCTGCTGTTCGATCCATTTGGTTCTTTATTTTTTTGGATTTTTCTATTTGAAGCTTTACTTCTGCATCTACTGCTGCTTTGTCTAAGTCATATTTTTTCCTCAGATTGTCAATCTTTAGTTTAAGCTCTCTTCCATAAGCAGTATCTTGATTAATATAAGTCAATCTAGCATAATCATCTTGCAGTCTAGCATTCTGCCTTAAAAACTTTTTGTGAATTTTATTTTTTTTCTCCTCTCCAGCATTTACTATTTGATTTTGTATTACCAACTGCCCTGCAAAAGTTCCAAGATAATTTCCTACTAATTGCATTGCGTTTACTATTCTTTCTATTGTAGAGAATAGATGCAATAGATTTGTCTCTGCGGCTTTAACGTCTCCACCCATACTTATAAACAAATTATCTGTTGCTTTACTAAGATCTTGAAAACCAGACACTAAAATTTTACTAACTGTATCATAAAGATTTACCAAATCTAATCTTAATTCTTCTGAACCAACTCCAGTTACACTAAAAAAATCTTTGATTTTATTTGTAAATTTTACTATCTCTCCATAAAAAACTGGAAAAGTATTAGCATATCCTTCCATAGCAACTTGGTTATCTGAAGCAACTATTGTCATACCTGCTAATATATTTAGTGCATCTTTTAATAATCCACCTCTTCCAAGCATAGCATTATTAAATACATTCATAGATGTAGTCACCCTAGACAAAGCTGCGTCAATAGTGTCCATTGTACCTGGCACATCTTCTACCATTAACTTTAATCTAGCAAATGCCTGAATAAGAACATCAGTTGTAATTTTACCTTCGGAGGAAAGTGTTTTTAAACCTACTCCAGCGTGTTCAGTTCCTTTGAATACATCTTCTAAAGCAACTTTAAGCATTGGTAAGTTTTCTGAGATTGAACGATATTCGTCACCCATTAATCTTCCTGCCGAGAAAGACTGAGATAACTGTATTAGTGCGTTATTTAATTCTTGTGTGGATGTACCTGCGGCTCTTCCTGAACGAACTAGAGTTTCTGTCCATTTAACCATTTCTCTAGTAGAGAATGCATTTTTAGTAGTAATAGCAAAACGTGTCACAATCCTTCCCATATCCTCAATAGCATAACCAATCTCTATTGATTTTTGAAGCATTATGTCAAAACCTTTTGTGTTCTTTGTAAAATATGTTACCTTTTGATTTAATAAAACCATAGCCTCAGCAGTTTTTGCAATTGCAATTGCGATATCAGTAAACATTTTTGCTAATGCTACACCTAATAACAATCTCCAAACCAAACTTATTTTTCTTCCTAGCAATTCTGTAGCTGTAAATCTTTGATTTAGTTTCTTAGTAGAAGCATTCAATTTATCTACAGAATTTGCTGCTCCCCTACTGCTTTTTGACATTTTATCTAGTGCTGCAGCAGATTTATTTGTAGAAGTTATAAGCTGTTGCATCAAAACTACTAATTGTGCATTAGATTTTTTGATTTCTAAATTAGATAATTGTATTGATTTATTAGACGTAACAAGTTTGTTATTAGAGCGAGCAAGGCTTAGTGAAGAAGTCTCAACTGCTTTCATGTGCTTTTGAATAGCCATCATAGAAGCATCCGCATTTTTCATATGCGCTTCTAGCTTACTCAGTGTAGCTAAAGCTTGATCTGCTTTTAAAATTATTTGGCTTTGATAATCCACTTGAAATCCCTAGTTAAAC
>CAYQME010000136.1:0-2511 GCA_964418645.1 uncultured Flavobacteriaceae bacterium | reverse complement strand
GATCCTAAGATAATTCAAAGAGAATTAAAGAAATTAGTTAAAAATACAAATTTCTACTACTCAAAAGCAAAAGAAAGTAGAATTAAAAATAGAAAACAACATGATTTAACCAAAAAGACAAAACAACTAAAGAAATCCTTATCAAAGGATAGATTTAACCAATATTTAGAGGATTTATATAAAGCTGATGATAACAGCTAGATTAACAACAGAAGAATTAGATAGATTTTTAGGAATAGCATCATTTGTAGATGATAAATTACCAAAACCTAAAAAACCATTATGTGTAACTAATTTTCAGCTATTAGATGTATCACCAGACAAAGATACTTACAAAGATTCGGCAACATCTCCTGCTAGACCAAGAATAGTTCCAACATCAAGACAATTATCAATTTATGATTTTATATTAATGTTGATGATGGATGTGAAATCAGAACAGAGAGAATTAATTTATCTTAGGCACTTTCCCTACCGGAGTTACCGGCAGCTCAAAAGATTTTACATTGGAGATAGCCATGAGAAGATTAGATATATGTATTTCAGAGCTTTGGTTGAAGCTTGTGAGATAGCAAATAAAAATTTAAAAAAATATTTGTAAAATATTTGACAAGTTATCAAATAAATAAGAATAAATAACTATACTGAATTTAAGTGTTTTTTTATAAAATCTTTTTTTTAGTTTGAATCATATGATGGGGTAGCTTCCTTTCTTTCTTTCTCTCTCTCAAATAGCTACCCCTCTATGATTAATTATCTTTGTTCAATTGGCTTAAAGTCATGTAATTTAAGCTTATTTAACTTCTTCCTGTCTTTTAAAGCTGCATTAAATATTTCTTTATTGCGATAATATTTAACTACAGGAACTTTAAACATAACAATAGGAGTTGTTAAATATTTAGTTTTTTTAAACATATTTCTCTCCTTTGATTCGTTAGAATCAGTTGATAACAGTATTAAATACTATCGCTAACAAGATTACAACCACAAATATATAAGGAAAATGGCTAATAAAACTAAATATTCAAAGACAGTTATCTCAGAAATACTATCTGAACTAGCTCAAGGTAAATCTATAAGATCATGTCTTTCACCAATTAATAAATTACCTGAAAGACCATGTTGGGAAACATTTAGAACTTGGATGAGAGATATGAGTAAATATCCTTCATTAAGAACTGAATATGAGAATGCTAAAACAGATGGTATTGAGTATTTATTGTCTGATGCACAAGATTTATTAAATGAAAGTATTGCTAACAGTAAGTTAGTGGACAAAACAGATTTAGGTAAAACACATTTGATTAAAGCATTTGTTGATTTAAGTAAGTGGAAAAGTGAACGAATTGCTCCCAAATATTATGCAAAAAGGGATGCAACTACACTTAATTTTGATAAATCTACACCTCTTGTTGTTAAGTGGGATAAATAAAAGTGTTGAAATCACAGAGTATTTCGTAATGTTTTGTGAGTCTCAGATAAATCTAGCACAGAGAGTCTTATAGATAAAATGTTCTTAATTTGTTCTAGAATTATTCTAAAGTACAGATATTTATTAATCTAAGCTATACCAATTCTATACCTGGAACTTAAAAACATTAATACTCAAGGTAAAATAGCTAAAGCAACTGATTATGTATCAGTTTACAGTTAAAACCTCAGAATTTGGGGGGTTTTGAACGAACCGATACCCCAAAGCTATATTGGAATAAAATTAAAAACTTAGGGGTAGTACACACAGTTAAACAAGGAATTTTATGTACGATTTTTTAGATGGCAACAAAGGTTATTCAGCTATCATATATGTAATGGAGTCTAGCAATAGTGTCGTAGTACACTTTGGCGGATTTGAAGATATTTCAGAATGCAAGAAGTTTTCACATCACCTTATGGATGATTTAGGCATTGAAAGCTTACTTGTTCCTAGAGGTGTAACAGTACACTAATTAGGGGGTTTTGTTTTAAAATGGCAAACATAGTCATTCCATACAAGCCAAGAGAATTACAGAAATTTTTGCACAAGCAAATTGATAAGAACAGATTTAATGTTTTAGTATTACATCGTAGAGCTGGTAAGACAGTTATGACCATAAATCATATACTAAGAGCAGCTCTTACTAATCCCTTGCCCAACCCTAGATATGCTTTCATATCACCTACATTTAAACAAGGAAAGGCAACAGCTTGGGATTACATAAAACAGTACGCAGAAAAGATACCAGGCACTAAATTTAACGAAAGTGAACTTAGGTGCGATTTACCTAATGGTGCAAGGATAACAATTCTAGGTGCTGAGAACGATCAAAGTTTAAGGGGTATATTTTTAGATGGTTGTGTGTTTGATGAAACACAATCAATTAAGCCTACAATCTTTCCAGAGGTCATAAGACCAGCTTTGGCAGACAGAAAAGGTTGGTGTGTATTCATTGGGACTCCAAAAGGACGCAACCAATTTTACGAATTATACCAACAAGCAAAAGAAAACAAAGATTGGTATGCTTGTGTATTTAA
>CAYQME010000135.1:0-2526 GCA_964418645.1 uncultured Flavobacteriaceae bacterium | reverse complement strand
GTGTTGGGTTATCCAGAATTTATTGATGGTGGCATTGTAACAGCACCAAATGTTGCTTTTTATTCAGATAAAGGATTTAGAGTTGAAAACGAAGGTGTTACTCCAGATATTGAGGTTGAACAATGGCCAGAATTAGTGATAAAAGGACACGATCCACAATTAGAAAAAGCCATTGAAATAGCAAAGCAACAACTTAAAGCTAATCCTCCTAAAAAAGTAAAACGACCAGCATATCCTATTAAAACTAAAAATTAGTACACGATGAAAACACATTTCAAAATCCTAGCTATTTGTTTCCTTGTATCGTCTTATTCTTATGGACAATTACAATCAAACTTAAAACTCATTGATATTTTTAATATGGAATTTATTTCAGGTCCGAAAATATCTCCTGATGGAACCAAAGTTATTTACGTTAGAAACTTTAAAGATGTTATGACAGATAGAAATTTGTCAAACATTTGGATTGCTAACTATGATGGTTCAAATAGGCGACCATTAACTACAGGAAACCAAAATGATTTCGGCCCAAGATGGTCGCATGACGGAACTAAAATAGTGTTCAAATCCAATAAGGAAGATAACAAAATGAAACTCTATATGATGTGGTTGGACACTAAAGAAATAATGCCTCTTACAAATTCACCAGAAACACCAGGACAAGTTTCATGGTCTCATGACGACAAATTTATTGCGTTTAATATGTTTGTTCCAAAAGCACATGCATCCATTATTAAATTACCTGCAAAACCAGAAGGCGCCAAATGGAATAAACCTCCAATGTTTGTTGATAAAATGAACTACAGAGGTGATGGACAAGGGTATTTAAAATCTGGAAACAGGCAACTCTTTACCTTATCAACCGATGGAGGATCACCTCGTCAACTCACATTTACAGATTTTGACCATGGTGCACCTATTTGGACTGAAAATGATACTAAATTAATTTTTAGTGCCAATTTTCATAAAGATGAAGAATTAGAACCAAGGGACAGTGAAATTTATCAAATAAATATAGCTTCTGGGCAAATTAAAGCACTAACAAACAGATATGGTCCAGACCAAGGTCCAGCCTTATCTCCTGATGGCACTAAAATAGCTTATACAGGACTAGATGATACCTATCAAGGATATCAAGTTACAGAACTTTATGTAATGGATGTCAATGGATCTAATTCCAAAATACTCTCAAATAAATTTGACAGAGATATTGTCAATATTAATTGGGATACCAATGGGAAAGGGCTTTACTTTCAGTATGATGATAAAGGCAATACCAAAATTGGTCATATAACTTTAAATGGAAAAGTCACTACATTAGTTGAAAATCTCGGAGGATTAGAATTAGGGCGACCTTACAATGCTGCAACTTATACAGTGTCTAATAATGGTAAATTTGCTTATACTTTAGGAGGCACAAGTCATCCATCTGATTTGGGAGTTTTTGATGGTAAAACAACAAAACGGTTAACTGCCGTAAATGATGACCTTTTTTCCTTCAGAAATTTAGCTAATGTTGAAGAAATTTGGTGGAAATCTTCTTATGATCAAAGAGATATACAAGGTTGGGTAGTCACACCACCAAACTTTGATCCTAATAAAAAATACCCTTTTATATTAGAAATTCATGGAGGTCCTTTTGCAAGTTATGGCTCTGTATATTCTGCCGAAATCCAAGCTTATGCAGCCGCAGGTTATGTTGTTTTATACTCAAACCCAAGAGGAAGTACAAGCTATGGACAAGAATTTGGTAACTTAATACATCATGATTATCCACATCATGATTATGACGATTTAATGTCTGGTGTAGATGCTGTATTAAAAAAAGGGTATATAGATGAAAAGAATTTATTTGTCACTGGCGGAAGTGGTGGAGGTGTTTTAACCGCTTGGATCGTTGGAAAAACCAATCGCTTTAAAGCAGCTGTAGTTGCAAAACCTGTAATAAACTGGTACAGTTTTGTGCTATATGCTGATGGCACACCATTCTTTTATAAATATTGGTTTGCTAACAAACCTTGGGAAGATCCTACAAATTATTTAGAGCGTTCACCTTTATCTTATGTTGGTAATATAACCACACCAACCATGCTTTTAGTTGGAGAAGATGATCACAGAACACCAATTGCAGAATCTGAACAATTTTACGCTGCACTAAAACTCCAAAATGTAGAAACTGCAATGGTTCGTATTCCAGGAGCATCACATCATATTGCCGCAAGACCTAGTAATTTAATTGCCAAAATTGCTAGTGTATTAGCTTGGTTTGAAAAGTATAATTAGAAACATCCGTAAACGTCATTGCGAAGCTTGCCAGAGGCAAGATGTGGCAATCTCTCAAAATTAGAACTCAAAACTGTCAGATTACCACGTCGCTTCAACATATTGAAGCATCTCATAATGACAATATAAATTAACTATGGCTAAACTGTTCAACAACATTAGAAAGACTCTAATTTCTGAAAAACCTTCTAAATCACGTTCTGCTAATTATATAAAATACGCCATTGGCGAAATTGTACTTGT
>CAYQME010000134.1:0-2547 GCA_964418645.1 uncultured Flavobacteriaceae bacterium | reverse complement strand
GTTTAACTAGGGATTTCAAGTGGATTATCAAAGCCAAATAATTTTAAAAGCAGATAAAGCTTTATCGGACATGCAAAAGCTTACAAAGCATATGCAGAGTGCTGATAAGGCTGCTATGGCTATTGAAAAGCAAATGGCAAAGTTAGATAAAACACTATTAAATGTTTCTCGTTCAAATAATAAATTAGTCCAATCAAATAAAGCGATTCAGTCATCTAACACACAAATAAAAAATTCTACATCTAAGCTAGTTGTTTTAATGACTCAATTAGTAGCAACTAATAATAAGTTAGTTGCTTCAATAAATAAAGTAGCATCAACGAGCAATAGAGCCTCAACTTCTATTAATAAACTTGGAAAAGAAGTAAAGAAAACCAACATATTTATGGACCAAATGAGAGCGATAGGAGACAAAATCAGTCTTACTTGGAGAATCATGTTAGGTCTTTATATGGCTAGGATGTTTTCAGAGATAGCAATTGAAATAGCTAAGTCTGCAGAAGCATTAGATTTATTAAATAAGAAGATAACACATTTCACTGGAAATGCAAACGCATTAAACCAGATTAAAGATAAGGCAATTGAAATAGGTTATTCTATTAGTGATCTTGGAAAGATTGTTACTCGTTTCGCTATTACTACAAAGAATGCTTTTTCTACCAAAGAAATGATAAATTGGTCAGAGACACTTGTACGTTCAGCTAGAGCTGCAGGAACTACAACTCAAGAAATGAATAATGCTTTACTTCAGCTATCTCAGTCTTTCTCAGCAGGAAGATTGATGGGTGACGAATATCGTTCAATCGCAGAAAACTTACCGATGTTAAAAGTAGCTTTAGAAAAAGTTTTTGCATCAACAGAACACGCTGGGGTAGGGTTAAAAACACTATCTTCTCAAGGTTTAATAACTACAGATATATTAATTCAAGCTTTTGGAGTATTGAAAAGAGATGTAGAATTAATACCAGGAACTATTGACACAATAGATGCCTCTCTTGAAAGGGTAAAAGGCACATGGGAAAACTTTTTAAATCAAGCTGCTGATTATTCTGGGGTAAAAGATGCTCTTAACTTTATAGCTGCATCATTAGCACATATAAGCGGTGACGTAGTAGTAATAGATTCTATGAACCGATCATTCAAAGAAATATCAGATTCAGCCAAAGTTTTTGTAGAAAATATGAAAATGGTTGGCAAGGCTGTCGCTCTTGTCCTTTCATACTTTGTTGCTATGAAAGCTTTACGTTTTGCATCTATTCTTGTTGGGTTAGGAGTTCAAGCAGAAAAGACAGGCACAAAATTTCTAAAGTTTGCTAGAAGAACCAGCATGCTAACTGCAGCATTAAGAATGTTATCAGGTGCAGCTCTTAGTTGGGTTGGTTTACTAGGCTCTTTAGCTTATGGAATATATGATTACGTTACAGCATCTGAAAAATCTGAGGCACAAATATTAAATGAAAAAAGAGCTGTAATAGCTAAGAATAATGCTTTGCAAGATGAAATAGACAAGAGAAAAGAGTTAGATAAGATGAACTCAAGAGAAGGTCTACAAGGTCTTGTTACGGCAACTACTGCTAGACTTGGCGAAGCAAAATTTTCTTTAGACACTACAAATGAAAATAGTGCTATAAGTAGATCAAAAATAATTACAGAAGAAGTACAAAAGCTTACTGCTGAAGTGAATAAATTAGAGAATGCAGCATCAGTTTGGGCAGATGGAAAATTTAATTTTGCAGCTTATTTTGGAATGGATGACACAACAGCCCTAGAAGAAGCAAAGAAAAAATTAGCAGAGTTGATAAAGAAGCAAACAGAGCTTGTGAATGAAGTAAACCAAGCACCAGATATAATAGCTGCAGAAACAGAAAAGTTAAATGAATTAAATAGATTGCTTGGAAAGCTAGAGTTTGCATCTACTACTGCAGAAGCTAAAGCTTTTAATGAACAATTGAAAAAAGTGCACGGAAACTTATTTCCAAAAAGTAGTGCAGATAAATTAGCAGAATACAGAACAAGATATAAAGAGATTAGAGCAGAATTAGAGGCTATAAGTAACTCAACAGTGCCTGCAGATCAACAAAGAGTAAAGAGTTTGCAAAGCTCATTAAATTTTCTTGGAAAGATAATACCAAAACTAAAAGAAAATGCTAGAGAAGAATTAAATGATATAGCAGAAAAAGAAAGAAAGAAAGCAGAATATCATTCTAAAGAATTAAAAAGAATGGAAAAAGAAAAGCAATCAAGGCTTGGTTCTTATTCATCTACATACAAAGCTATGATGGATTATGACAAAACTATGAAATATCTTGCTTCAAACGAAGCCAAAAATGGTTTGACCAGTCAGATGATAAGTGATGCTAAAGAAGCTGCTCTTAAAAAGCTTATGGGTGTAATGGGAGAGAAAGATAGGCTTGCTCAAGAAAATGCAGACAAAGAACAGAAAAGATTGGAGAAAGAAGCTCAAAGAATTGAAAATATTGTAAATAAACAAGTAGAAGCAAGAATCAAAATAAAAGAGTCATATTCTCCAATTTTTAAAGCTCAGAA
>CAYQME010000133.1:0-2553 GCA_964418645.1 uncultured Flavobacteriaceae bacterium | reverse complement strand
TTCTAGTATTTGCTTACGGAATTTTTATTGTTTTAGTGTTTACTTCATAATATAGAGGGTTAATAATTTATAATTTGATAATTATTGATGCTATACCCTAAAAAAATAGGGTTAGATGCTATTTAATATTAAATTTTTTTAAATTTGCCTTTTATATTTTGTAAACATTAAAATTTAACTACAATGCCAACGTTTAGATTTCACGCCATAAAAGAAACGCTTAATCGCAAGCCATTAAAAATAAAAGAAAATGAAAAACGCTCTACTATTTTTGGGGCTAATGTATTTAACCAAGCTACAATGCGACAATCCTTAACTAAGGATGCCTACAAAAGTGTAATTGATGCTATAGAGCAAGGGACGAAAATTAATAGGGGAATTGCGGATCAAATTGCCGCTGCTATGAAAGATTGGGCACTTTCAAAAGGTGTAACACATTACACGCATTGGTTTCAACCATTAACTGGAGCTACGGCTGAAAAACACGACGCATTTTTTGAAACTATTGGTAACGGTTTAGCTGTAGAGAAATTTGGTGGTGGGCAATTGGTTCAGCAAGAACCTGACGCATCATCTTTTCCAAATGGAGGAATTAGAAATACTTTTGAAGCACGTGGTTATACAGCTTGGGATCCAACATCACCAGCATTTATTTACGGTACAACATTATGTATTCCAACTGTTTTTGTGGCATACACAGGAGAGGCTCTGGACTATAAAACGCCATTGTTGAGAGCATTGCAATCCGTAGATCAAGCAGCAGTTGCAGTAGCCAAATATTTTGATAAAAATGTAAGAAAGGTAAATGCATCTTTGGGCTGGGAGCAAGAATATTTTTTAATTGATAGTGCTTTAGCAGCTTCAAGACCAGATATTATTTTAACAGGAAGAACACTTTTAGGACATTCTCCTGCAAAAGGACAACAATTAGACGATCATTATTTTGGGACCATCCCAAATCGTGCCATGGCTTATATGCGTGATTTAGAGACAGAATGTATGCTTTTAGGAATCCCTGTCAAAACAAGGCATAATGAAGTAGCACCTAATCAATTCGAGTTGGCACCAATATACGATGAAGCTAATTTAGCAGTCGATCATAATTCTTTGCTTATGGATATTATGGAAAAGATTGCCCAACGACATAACTTTAAGGTTTTACTCCACGAAAAACCATTCGAAGGTGTTAATGGTTCTGGTAAACATAATAACTGGAGTTTAAGTACAAATACTGGTGTTAATTTATTAGGCCCAGGAAAAACTCCTATGAGCAATTTACAATTCTTAACCTTCTTTATTAATACTATTAAAGCAGTATATGATTATGAAGAGTTGCTAAGAGCATCTATTGCAAGTGCAAGTAATGATCATCGATTAGGAGCAAATGAGGCGCCTCCAGCGGTTATTTCAGTTTTTATTGGTGAACAATTAACCAAAGTTCTTAAGGAGCTAGAAGGCGTGACAAAAGGAAAGCTGTCACCAGAAGAAAAAACAGATCTAAAATTAAATGTGGTTGGTAAAATACCTGAAATATTATTGGATAATACAGATAGGAATAGAACATCGCCTTTTGCTTTTACTGGAAACAAATTTGAATTTAGAGCCGTTGGGTCTTCGGCCAATTGTGCAAACCCAATGACCGTTTTAAATTCTATTGTTGCTAAACAACTAATAGAATTTAAAAAAGAAGTAGATGCCTTAATTGATGATAAAGATATGAAGAAGGATGATGCTATTTTTAATGTGCTAAGAGAGTATATAAAGAAGTTAAAAAATATTCTTTTTGAAGGAAATGGTTATGGTGATGAATGGCAAAAAGAAGCCAAGAAACGCGGTTTAAGTAATAATAAAACAACTCCCCAAGCATTGAAAACAAGAGTATCTAAGAAAACCATTAACCTATTTGAAGAATTAGGTGTAATGAATAAGGTTGAAGTAGAGGCTCGATATGAAATAGAAATAGAGGAATATGCTATGCACATTCAAATAGAAGGCCGTGTTTTAGGAGATATTGCACGTAATCATGTGGTTCCTACAGCTGTTAAATATCAAAATATTTTAATTGAGAATGTTCGGGGACTTAAGGAAATTTATGGAGAAAAATTTAAAGCTTTTGCTAAAGAACAATTAAATTTAATTGAAGAAATTTCAAAACATATAGAAGCAATTAACTCTAATGTTACTAAGATGACAAATGAGCGAAAAAAGGCTAATAAGGAAGATAACTCGGTAAAAAAAGCAGAATTGTATTGTGAAAAAGTTAAACCTTTATTTGATGATATACGTTACCAATGTGATAAATTAGAATTGTTAGTAGATGATGAATTATGGCCATTAACCAAATATAGAGAGCTATTATTTACTAAATAAATTGACTTTTTAAAATTGTAAAAGCCTCATTTAATGAGGTTTTTTATTATGATTAATGATTTTGGACATAATTCTCCTACGTAATAACACGTATATTTTTATAAAATATTGCCCAGAATATAGTATTTCAACTAATTAATTTACAATTTATCGAATTTAACAGAATACTCTCACACTTAGAGT
>CAYQME010000132.1:0-2555 GCA_964418645.1 uncultured Flavobacteriaceae bacterium | reverse complement strand
TTCTAGTATTTGCTTACGGAATTTTTATTGTTTTAGTGTTTACTTCATAATATAGGGTTAATTATCATAAAAATAATGATTGATGATTGTTTGCCCCAAAAAAATTAGGGTTAAAATGATTATTCTAATGATTTTTATTAACTTTGCCCTTTAAAAATTAATGTAAAACTTAAATTCATTTAGAATGTCAACGTTCAGATTTCATGCAGTAAAAGAAACACTTAATCGCAAACCATTAAAAGTTAAAGAGAACGAAAAGCGATCGACAATTTTTGGAGCAAATGTTTTTAACCAAGCTTCAATGCGACAATCGTTAACAAAAGATGCTTATAAAAGTGTTATTGATGCTATAGAGCATGGAGCAAAAATTAATAGAGGAATTGCTGATCAAATTGCTTCTGCAATGAAAGACTGGGCACTTTCAAAAGGAGTGACACATTACACACACTGGTTTCAACCATTAACTGGAGCAACAGCTGAAAAGCATGACGCTTTTTTTGAAACTATTGGGAATGGATTAGCGGTTGAGAAATTTGGTGGTGGACAATTAGTACAGCAAGAACCCGACGCATCATCATTTCCAAATGGAGGTATACGAAATACTTTTGAAGCTCGTGGATATACCGCTTGGGATCCAACATCTCCAGCATTTATTTATGGAACTACATTATGTATTCCTACTGTTTTTGTTTCCTATACAGGAGAAGCTTTGGATTATAAAACACCATTGTTACGTGCACTACAATCTGTTGATAATGCTGCAGTAGTAGTAGCAAAATATTTTGATAAAAATGTAAAAAAGGTAAATGCTTCATTGGGCTGGGAACAAGAATATTTTTTAATCGATAGTGCTTTAGCAGCTTCAAGACCAGATATTACGTTAACAGGGAGAACGCTTTTAGGGCATTCTCCTGCAAAAGGGCAACAATTGGACGATCATTATTTTGGAACAATCCCAAATCGTGCTATGGCTTATATGCGCGATTTAGAGACAGAATGTATGTTATTAGGAATTCCTGTTAAAACAAGACACAATGAAGTAGCACCAAATCAATTTGAGTTGGCACCAATTTATGATGAAGCTAATCTAGCAGTAGATCATAATTCTTTACTCATGGATATTATGGAGAAAATTGCCCAACGACATAATTTTAAGGTTCTACTTCACGAAAAACCATTTGCAGGCGTTAATGGTTCAGGAAAGCATAACAACTGGAGTTTAAGTACAAATACGGGTGTTAATTTATTAGGACCAGGAAAAACTCCAATGAGTAATTTACAATTTTTAACCTTCTTTATTAATACTATTAAAGCGGTTTATGATTATGAAGAATTACTTAGAGCATCCATTGCGAGCGCAAGTAACGATCATCGTTTAGGAGCTAACGAAGCACCTCCAGCAGTAATTTCTGTGTTTATTGGTGAACAACTAACCAAGGTATTAAAAGAGTTAGAAGGCGTAACAAAAGGAAAACTATCACCTGAAGAGAAAACAGATCTTAAACTAAATGTAGTAGGTAAGATACCAGAAATATTACTGGATAATACAGATAGAAATAGAACATCTCCTTTTGCATTTACTGGAAATAAATTTGAGTTTAGAGCTGTTGGTTCTACTGCTAATTGTGCAAATCCAATGACAGTGTTAAATTCTATTGTTGCAAAACAACTTATAGATTTTAAAAAAGAAGTAGATGCATTAATTGATAAAAAAGACATGAAAAAAGATGATGCTATCTTTAATGTGCTTAGAGAATATATTAAGATATCAAAAAATATTCTTTTTGAAGGAAATGGTTATGGAGATGAATGGCAAAAAGAAGCTAAGAAGCGTGGTTTAAGTAACAATAAAACTACTCCTGAAGCACTTAAAGCAAGAGTGTCTAAAAAAACCATTAGTTTATTTGAAGAATTAGGAGTAATGAATAAGGTTGAAATAGAAGCACGTTACGAAATTGAAGTTGATGAATATGCATTGCATATTCAAATTGAAGGACGTGTTTTAGCCGATATTGCTCGTAATCATGTGGTGCCTACTGCGGTAAAATATCAAAATATTTTAATTGAAAATGTGAGAGGATTAAAGGAAATTTATGGTGCGGGTTTTAAAAAATTAGCCAAAGAACAATTAAATTTAATTGAAGAAATTTCAAACCATATAGAAGCAATAAACTCAAAGGTTACTAAAATGACCAACGAGCGAAAAAAAGCAAATATGATAGAAGACACTGTAAAAACAGCAGAAGTTTATTGTACTAATGTAAAACCTCTATTTGATGATATACGATATCATTGCGATAAATTAGAATTGTTAATTGACGATGAAATTTGGCCATTAACAAAATATAGAGAGCTATTATTTACTAAATAAATTCATTCTATAAAATTGTAAAAGCTTCATTTAATGAAGCTTTTTTATTACAATTGGTGTTTTTGGACATAAAATCTCCTACGGGTAATACGTATATTTCTAAAAAATATTGCCCTAATTATTGTATTACAACTAATTAATTTACAATTTATCGAATTTAACAGAATACTCTCACACTTAGAGT
>CAYQME010000131.1:0-2593 GCA_964418645.1 uncultured Flavobacteriaceae bacterium | reverse complement strand
TAAACAACCCAATACGCGGTAATATAAAGGTTTTATCATGGTAGAATAGAAAAATTAGACAAAAATTACTTTCAGGAGGAAATAAAGGTAAGTATTTGAAAGATGCCATCGAAAAAATTGTTCTAGTGGATTTTGGAATTTTGATTGCGTTACAGATTATTAATTGGAATGAAGGGCGAAAAGTAAATAGAAAAGAATCTCTCATTTTAAATGAACTGCTTAATTCAATAAAGATTCTCTTTTTTAGATTTTTATGCAAATTAAAAAAAGACGTTTTTTTGTGAAAGCTTAAAAAGAAGGTTGCGTTTTTTTCCGATTAGAAGTTTAAATTTCATTGATTTTAGTATTCAATTTTTATTTTGGAATCACTTTAGTCGAGTCTGTTTTACAGGCTAGTATAGCAATATGCAAACAATTAAAACTAGTTGGCTACTCAGGGTATCTAGCAAGGTATTTAAATCCTTTACTGATAAGATTTTTCCGTTAGTCATAACCTATCTATGTTGTTGAAAATTATGTTTATAGGATTTGTAAAAGAATTGGATTTTAGCTACTTTTGGTTTCGTTCAACAATGTATTAAAAAAATAAAAAGATGAAAACAAAAATTACATTACTTATTCTGGTTTTAATTTCGTTAAACGGTTTTTCACAATTTGGGGGTCAACAAATTATTTCAACAAATGTAAATGAAGCAACCAATATTTACAGTGTGGATATTGATGGAGATGGTGATTTAGACATACTTTCAGCATCTTGGTTTTATGATGAGGTTTCGTGGTTTGAAAACACGAATGGACAAGGAACTTTCGGAACTAAACATATAATTACAACTAATGCAGATGGAGCAGATTGTGTTCGAGCCTTTGATTTAGACGGTGATGGAGACATGGATGTTTTATCAACTTCATACTATGATAATAAAATAGCATGGTATAAAAATACGGATGGACAAGGAACTTTTGGAAATCAACAAGTTATTTCAACAAATTTAATTTATGGTTCATGGGCTTATGCATCAGATTTAGATGGAGATAATGATTTGGACGTAATTTCTGCATCGATAGATGATAAAAAAATAGCTTGGTACGAAAATACAGACGGACAAGGAACTTTTGGAAATCAACAAATTATTGCTAATCCAAATAAACCAAATAATGTTATGGCTTCTGATTTAGACGGAGATGGAGACAATGATATTCTATTTGATGCTGCAGATGGAGATTATATTGCTTGGTGCGAAAATACAGATGGAAAAGGAACTTTTGGAGCAATGCAGATAATATCAAATGCTGTTAATCAACCATCTTCGATATTTGCTACAGATATTGACGATGATGGTGATTTAGATGTTATTTCTTCTTCAATTCAAGACAATAAAATAGCATGGTATAAAAACACGGATGGACAGGGTACTTTTGGAACTCAACAAGTTATTTCAACCGATGCAAATAATGCGCGATACGCTGCCCCAGCTGACTTCGATAATGATGGAGATATAGATATAGTCTCTTCCTCTTGGGATGATGATAAAATAGCCTGGTATGAAAATACGAATGGACAAGGGAATTTCGGAGCACAAAAAATCATTTCAACTAGTGCTGATGGTGCCTCTTGTGTTGTTACAGGAGATTTTAATGGAGATAATAAAATTGATATTGCTTCATCTTCTTACTATGATAATAAAGTTGCTTGGTATGAAAACACCCTAGTTTTAGGGATCGCTGAAAGCTCACCAATTTCATATAAATTATTTCCCAATCCTGTAAAAAATACTTTGGAAATAACGACAAATAATGGAGTCTCTAGCATTGAGATTTTTAATAATTTTGGACAGAAAGTATTAGCTAAATTAAATTCGCATAGTATTAGTTTATTAAACAAAGAAAGTGGAATGTATTATATAAAAATAACTACTTTAAACGGAAATATCTTGACAAAAAAATTTATTAAAGAATAACAATTACCAATAGAGTAGACTGCTCCACCAGTAATTACTGAGAAAGTGGGCCTCACACACTATGAGTTAGCTATAGTATAGGTGTTTTATATACTTTGGTTAATGGTTGTATATATTTCTGTGATAAAACCTTATATCAAGCTCAGATTAAGAGCAATATGAAGAAATAGAAATAGAGCAGGTTTTTTAATTCTGCCCCTTTTCATTTTTATTTCTAAAAAACATTAGCGTTCCCGATACAGCACTTCGGTTAAAACTTGTCACCACCCTCATTAAGTTTCTTTATCGATATGCTCTAAGTTATCATTCAAGGAATTTCAATGCTCATAATATCTATATTCAGAATTGGTGTTATATTGAATAATATCTATGGTAGGAATAGTAGCATCACTTTTTACCGTCATGGGGATGAAATTTAAGTATTTCCAATCCGTCCTACGGACATCTTCCCGAAGTGAAGAAAAAATTCCCCTTGGGTTAGGGAGGAGAGATAACCACATCTTATATAGTTAAAGCCTGTTAAGGTGTTACATGAATTAGCTAAATACTACCGAAGTTTCGGGACTCGCGCCTGTCTGCTACAGGCAGGGATTTTCTAATCGGTTTTTATTTGCTAAATTAGGTACTAGAACCAC
>CAYQME010000130.1:0-2615 GCA_964418645.1 uncultured Flavobacteriaceae bacterium | reverse complement strand
GTCATTTTGATGAAAAAAAACAATGATTTTTAATATTAGTTGAGCTCTAATCTTTTTAAAATCTGTTTATAATTTCCATTATCGGGCGCCAGGCTTATAAGTAAATTACAGGTTTTTTTTGCTTTAGATAGCTGGTTTAGGTTAATCTCACCAATTAGTTTTACGTACAAAAGCCGTTCGTTATTTGGAAAAATAATCAATCCTTTAGCAATAGTTTTTAGTGATTCAGCATTTTTATTCCCTTGCTGTAATTTTAGTGCATAATTGTAAAATGCATTCATATTAGCTGGATTTTTTTCACAAGCAATAGCTAAATATTCTAGGGCTTTAGTGTTATTGCCCGTTTCATTGTATAATAGGCCTAACAAATAATAAGAATCTCCAAATTGAGGTTCCTGATCGATAATTTTGAGATAAAGTTGTTCACTAGCAGCTAATTTACCTTGCTGATAATATAGCAAGGCTAAATTCATACGAGACATATTATAATAACTATCAATTTCGATAGCTCTTTTGTATGATGCAATGGCCAATTCAATATTTCCTTTTGCTTGTTGATAAACACCAATTTCGTGTTGACCGGCAGCAAAATCAGCATTCATATCCATTTCATCCAAGTATTCCTTGTTGGCATTCTTAAAATTGATATTAGTAGTTAAATCTTGACCAACCATATTAAGATATTTAGCAGCTGCGATTCTCACAATTCGTATTGAATCATTTAACAAATGTTCTATCTGAGAGGATAGAATAGGAATTCCAGTTTTTTCAAGTACTTTTATGGTCTCTTTTCTTACCAAAGCAGAAGAATCCTTTAAATAGACAATTAACTCTTCAATTTCTTGCTTAGAAAGAATATGATTACCATATTGATTTATAGCTGTTGCTCTAGCTAACTCTGGATACTTGCTGTTTGAAAACAATCTTTCAAAAGATGTGTAATCTTCAAAATATCCTTTTAAAAGATAGTCAGAAAAATGATCAGCCCTTTCAGAACCGTATTTATTACTTACAAAATCTGTTGCCCATTGCGCACTTTTATCTTTATGACAACTATTACAAACATTAGGCACCCCATATTTTACAGTTTGATCTGGCCGTGGAACTCTAAAACTGTGATCTCTTCTAAAATCATTTCCCATATAGAATTTACCTGGCATATGACAATTAATACATTGTGATGCTTGGGTATTTTCTTTATGAAAATGATGTTCTGGAGAATTGTACTTTAGGTCATGACATGTTAGACAAAGATTATTGCCTGTTTTTTTAAGATTTAATGAATGCACATCATGACAATCTCGACATGAAATCCCACTCTGGTACATTTTACTTTGAACAAATGAGCCATATACATAGTCTTCGTCTTTAATTTGCCCATCTAGATTGTAAGTTGGAGCAACGAGTAGACTTGGGGAGTAGTAATCTAAAAAACTTCCTTTATAATCAAAGAACTTAGTAATCTGTGATCTTCTGGAATGGCACCTAGCACATTTATCAACCAATTTCTTAGAATTTAAAAAATTAGGCATGTACAATTTGGGAGGGTTTTTCCCATTTGGATTTTCCTCATAATAATCTACATGTGCACTTGAAGGGCCATGACAAGCTTCACAACTGACATTTATTTCATTGAAAGTTGTGGTATAGGTTTTAGTATTGCTATTAAAATTTTTGCGTAAATCGGTCGAATGGCAATCTGCGCACATTGTATTCCAGTTCATTGCACCACCAGTCCAATGCATCCATTCATCATGTTTTATGTCTAGGTTTGGCTGTAAGTGAAACCATTTATTTTTTACAGAATCCCAGGCTGTTATCAAACATTGATATTTGCCGTTCGGGAATTTTACAATATATTGTTGAAGAGGAGTTACTCCAAAAGTGTATTCAATTTTATAATCATAATAGTTACCATCTGGACCTTCAGTATTTACAAAATAACCATTCTCTTTTTTAAAAAAAGTACTTTTTACATTTTTATGTGTAAAGGTTGAATTATTAAAATCAGCTAAAATATTAGAAGAATCCGCAATTTTCATAGACTGGTCATGGTGAGATCCTTTCCATTTTTCAAACTCATCTTCATGACAAGATTTACAACTTTTAGACCCACTAAATGTAGCAATTATATCATTTTTTTCAATCGAACTATAAGAGCCTTTATCCGTGGTGTTACAGGAAAAAATGAGAACAAATAATAAAGAATAAACAATAAACTGTTTAAAGAATTTTAGATAATTAAAGTAGATCGTCATTTAAAAATTGTTCATTTAAATTTTCAAAAATAAGTATAAATATTGTTATTTTTTAGTTCAATAATAGCTATTGTACTCAATCATGACCTCTCAAATATTTTACTTTGTTGGTTTTAAAAAATGATAACACTTCCATTTTTGCTTAAAATATAGGATTTTTTACATGAATTGGGTGTTTTTCATCATGTTTAACCAGTTTTTTAAAAAACAAGATTCGAACCATAAAAAGCAATATTCAAACCTTAAAAGAACAAAAAACAGCGAATTTTGTTTTGGTTAAAAGTTAATGACACAATAATAATCCTTTATTAATACAGGATGTTATTGAAGTTTTTATTTGATGGCTGATAAATATCA
>CAYQME010000129.1:0-2644 GCA_964418645.1 uncultured Flavobacteriaceae bacterium | reverse complement strand
ATTACTTTTTATACGACGCACCTGTGCTGAGCGAAGTAGAAGTGTAGGAGGGAAGAGTAATCTGTTTTAGATGACAGGTTTTCATTATCTTATAATTTAAAGCAAATTGTAAATAGCAGTTTTCGGGTTGATACAATTTTTATTATACACTATCTTTGTTGTATGATGGAAGATGTAAATTATAGTAGAATAAAAAAATCAATGGAATTCATTGTTGAAAATATTAATAAGCAACCTAAAATTAAAGAGATTGCAAGTCATGTGAATATGAGTGAGTTTCATTTTCAAAGAATTTTTAAAAAATGGAGTGGTGTATCTCCAAAGAAATTTTTACAATTTGTAACTCTCAAAGAGTTAAAGAAAAACATAGAAAATGTGAATAGTTTAGTTGAATTGTCAGAAATGATTGGATTATCTTCACAATCAAGAGTTTACGACTTATTTGTAAATGTAGAATCTGTAACACCTAATGAATATAAAACCAAAGGTAAAGGAATAAATATTCAGTACGGGTTTCATAATACCCCTTTTGGTAATTGTTTTATAGCAAATACTAATAGAGGAGTTTGTGCTTTAGAATTTGTAGATGATAATAACGATAATGTACTAAATCTATTTAAAGAAAAATGGAAAAATGCAACCATTACAGAAAGTAATAAAGATACCGGAATTATAATTGAAAATATTTTTTGGAATAACCAAGAGCCAATTAATACATTACTTTTTGGTACTGAATTTCAAATCAAAGTTTGGGAAGCTCTATTAAAAATTCCTTTTGGAAAATTAACCTCATATTCTTCAATTGCTAGCCTTATAGAAAATCCAAAAGCAAGTAGAGCAGTTGGTAGTGCTATAGGAAAGAATAATATAGCTATTATAATACCTTGTCATAGAGTTATTCAAAGTTTAGGCGGAATTGGGGGGTATAAATGGGGAGAGGAACGAAAATTATCAATTATTGGTTATGAAAAAGCCAAACTTTATTAAATAGATTTATGAAAAACAGTTTAGAAGATATTAAAAGTTTAGACCCAGAAAACTGGGAAGAAATGAGAAAGTTAGGTCATGAAATGGTCGATGATATGGTTTCATTATTAAAAAATATTTCTTCACAACCAAGTTGGAAAGAAGTTCCGTATGCAGTAAAAGAATATTTAAAAGAAGATTTACCCAAAGAGCCTCAAAAATCAGAAGAAGTCTATAAAGATTTTAAAAAGTATATTTTGCCTTACCACAAAGGAAATATTCATCCAAGGTTTTTTGCCTGGGTTCAAGGTACAGGGACACTTATGGGTGCGTATAGTGAAATGCTAGCTGCGACAATGAACCCAAATGTTACTATTGGAGAACATGCAGCTATGTATGTTGACCAGCAAGTAATAAAATGGTGTAAGCAGATGCTTAATTTTCCAAATTCAAGCTCAGGAATATTATTAAGCGGAGGCTCCATGGCAAACATTACAGGATTAACAATTGCAAGGAATGCTCACGTCAGTTCTATACGAGAGAATGGTATCCAAAAATCTGATAAGAAGCTAGTAATGTATTGTTCTGAAGAAACACATAGCTGTATCACAAAAGCAGCAGAAATAATTGGGCTAGGAAATAAATCAGTAAGAAAAATTAAAACAACTACTGATTATGAAATGGATATTAAAGCACTACTCAAGCAATTAAAAGTAGATATAGAAGCAGGTTTACAACCTTTTTGTATTGTAGCAACTACTGGAACTGTAAACACTGGAGCAATTGACCCATTAGAAGAGATTTATAATATTTGTAAATCACATAATTTATGGTTTCATATTGATGGTGCATATGGAGCATTAGCAAAACTAGACCCTAAACTTGCTCCAAAACTAAAATATATAGAATTAGCAGATAGTGTAGCTTTTGATTTGCATAAATGGCTTCATGTACCTTATGAATTAGGTTGTTTATTAGTAAAAGATGCTAAAGTACATAGAAATACTTTTGCCATTACACCAAATTATTTATTACAAACAGAACGAGGATTAGCAGGTGGTTTAGATTCTATTAATAACTATGGTTTTGAACTATCAAGAAGTTTTAAAGCTTTAAAAGTTTGGATGAGCCTAAAAGAATCTGGAATTAATAAGCACGTACAATTGATTTCGAAAAATAATGAACAAGCAAAATACTTGGAGGCAAAAGTGATTGGTAATAATCAATTAGAATTATTAACACCGGTTACTATGAGTATTGTGTGCTTTAGATTTATTGAAGAATCATTAAATTTAAAAAAGCTTAATGAATTAAATGAAGAAATCATTATTCAATTACAAGAAAAGGGAATAGCATCTCCATCATCTACAATACTCAATGGGAAGTATTGTATAAGGTGTTGCATTGTTAATCATAAAACCAAAAGAAATGACCTTGATGAATTAATAATAGGTATTATTAAAATTGGTAACGAAATTATAAGTTTAAAACATTAATTAGAAACTAATTTTGTCCTCATAAAATTTTGGCTAAACAATAGGAGAGTAGAGCATATTCTAAACGTTCGTGAATCTAATATTTTATTTTACATAATAAATATAGATAATATATTATCTATATAGTATATATTTTGTATATTTGGATAATATATTATCTATTATGGCAAAATATAGCGTAA
>CAYQME010000128.1:0-2968 GCA_964418645.1 uncultured Flavobacteriaceae bacterium | reverse complement strand
GTTTTAAGCAATGAATTTTTACGGTCATAAAATTCAATGCTTTCAACACGGTATCCTTTACTCTTATTGTAAGTTACCAAGCGTCTTGTATAACCTGACTTTGGGTCAACAGGATCTTGCTCAACAATTAAAAGATTGCCTTTTTCTTCTAAAAATTTATATGAATACTTTTCAACTTCTTGCGAAGATAAATCTTCGTAAGCAAACTCACTTCCTACAAAAGGTCCCGATTTATTGTTAGACGAAATTCTTTTTACTCTTTTTATAGAAGGCAAATACAACCATTGGTCGTCTGATCCTAATTTATGCGTAAAGGTTAAGGTTGAAGTTCCCTTTACATCTTTTGGGCTATTAAAAACAATTAAAGACTTATCTCCATCTTCTATGAGTTCTAATGTTCTTGTTGTTAATGAACGTTCACTGGTTTGGCCATTTTTATTTTTTAAGATCATTTTTAATTCTACGGTTGAACTCCCAAATCCTAAATCGGCTTGTTCTGCAGCTTTTGCAATTTCCAAACCACGTTCTTCTGGTGTTTGAGCATTTACAAGTGCTATAATTGAAAATGCTATTACTGATAAAACTATTTTTTTCATTATTCTGTTTTTATTTATGTTAATTTATTGTTTTACTGTTTTCTTACCTGTTAAAATTAGTAAAGAAGGGAGTAATATAAAATCTATTACGAGTGCTGAAAATAAAATGATTACTGTAATTCTTGCCATATAACTATTTAAAGCAAACGCTGAAGTAGAAAGCACAGTAAAACCTGCTATTAATACAACAGTTGTAGTTACAAGTGCTTTTCCAACAGTTTCGAAAGCATATACTACGGCCTGTTTGGCATCATATCCTAATTCACGCCTTGCTCTTAAAAATTTACTCATAAAGTGAACGGTATCGTCTACAACAATCCCTAAAGTCATACTAAATACAATGACCATTCCTGTGTTTATTTGCCCTTTATAAAGAGCCCAAATTCCGAAACCAACCAAAACTGGTGCAACATTTGGAATAATGCTCAATAATCCCAATTTAAAACTTCTTAACGCAAGCATAAGGACCAATGAAATTAAAATCAGTGCAATAATATTTCCATTAAACATACTGTCTGCCTGTCTAAATCCTAAATTGGAAAACATTAGCATTGGACTTACAGGAATGGCATGCATCACTGATGGTGTGTTGTCTTTCAACCAATTTTCGGTACGTTTTGCAAAAGCAATAATTTCTGGGCTATCAATATTTTTTAACGTAACCGTTACACGAGATTCGGATTTATCAACATTTATTTGATTATTAAGATCCAATCCAAAAGGTAAAGACAATTCATAAAGAAGTAAATATTGTGCTGCTTCTTCACGATTATCTGGTACACGGTAATAGTTTTCATCATCGCCATGCATTGATCGGTTTACTCGCCTTGCCACTTCACTAAAAGCATTAACGTGTATCACTTCAGGTTGATCATTTAACCAATCTTCAAAGGCATTAAGGTTTTTAAGGTATTCAGGATTGTTAATACCTCCGCTTTCTCCGCTTCCAACAGACAATTCAATATTATAAATTCCTGTAAGATTATCGCTTATATAATCGGTATCGGTTCTAAATTCAACACTTTCATCAAAATAATTAACAAACTCATCATTAAAGGTGTTTTTGGTTGCCAAATAGGTCATTATACCAATAATTAAAAACGAAATTACAGTAAGCCTTAATGGTTGTTTAACAACAAATTCTCCAAAGGAAGTATACCAGTTTTTCTTCGTTTCTTTTTTTTCTTGAATTGCTTTGGCTTTTACAGGAAAAATCACCATTAAAGCCGGTAATGTTGTCGTTGAAAACAAGAATGCCATTATCATACCAAAAGCCACAATATTACCTAAATCCCAAAACGGAGGCACATCACCAAAATTCATACTTAAAAACCCGATAACCGTTGTTAGGCTGGTTATAAAAACTGGCATAAAGTTTAATCGAATCGATTCTATTAATGCATCTGCTTTAGATAAACCGTCTTTACGCATTTTGTGATGCATCGATATTAATATATGAATACTATCTGCAACCGAAAGCGTTAAAATCATGGTCATAAACGTTGCCGAAGGCGGCGTTAATTTAATCCCCGTGATACCAATAAATCCGACGGAGCACATGATGGAAAATAATACCACAACTAAAGTTGATATGGCACTAAATACATTACGTGTTAAGAGAAGAGTGGTAAATATAACTATAAAAATCATTATTAAAGTAAGTCCCAAATCGTTCATCGAGGACTCGAAAAATGCTGTGTTCAGAGGCACTAATCCCGTAGTGTGCACTTGAAAATTTGGATGTTTTTCTTTGAATTCTGACACCATGTTTCTAACAAATGCAGTTACCTCGGGAATTTCGGCTGCACTATCTTTACCTGGAAGTCGTATGGTAATATTTATAGCTGAAACACTTCCCTTTTCATTGATAATACGGTTTACTAGTAATGGCTCTTTTAATGCTCTTACTTTTATTTCGGCAATTTCAGCATCTGTTTTTAAAGAAGATTCATACGACAAATCTTCTACAAACAAATCGTCTCCTTCAGCTCTTGTATGTTGAAAATTAGTGATAGCATCTACACGCGACGAATATGGAGTATTCCAAGATTCTGCAGTTAATTCCTCAATGGCTGTAAGGTTTTCTTTGGTAAATACATCTCCATTAGAAGGCGATAACGCTAAAATAACGTTATCAAGCTTTGTGTACTTTTCTTGAAGTGCGTCAAAGGCTTCCAATTCTGGATTGGATTCGTTAAAAAATACATGGTAATCACCATCGAATTCCATTTTTCCCTGAGATGCAAATCCCATTACCAATAAAATTGAAGCAATTAATACGTACCATTTGTTTTTAATTACAAATTTTGCCCAATTTTTTGCAAATTTATTGGAAGCGTTGCTTACTTTTTTTAATGCATTCATACTCTTTT
>CAYQME010000127.1:0-3070 GCA_964418645.1 uncultured Flavobacteriaceae bacterium | reverse complement strand
AATCAACATTATTTACGCCATTTGAATAGTATGCCTCTTGAGAAAAAGTAAAGGCCGTAATAAATAATAAAAAGAGAGTGTAAAATTGTTTCATACGTATTTATTTGTTTCGTTTCAATAAAGCCATATAAAATCCGTCAAATCCAGATTCGTGAGCTAATATTTTTTTGTCTTTTACAAATATAAAATCTTTTCCAGATTCTGAAGCTAAAAAATGTTCTACCTGTTCTTGGTTTTCAGAAGGTAATACAGAGCAGGTAGCATAAACAAGCATTCCGTCAGGTTTAACCATTCTAGAATATTGTTGTAATACACTTTGTTGGGTGTCTTTAAGGTTATCAATAAATTCTGGTTCCAACTTCCATTTTGCATCAGGATTTCTGCGTAAAACACCCAAACCAGAGCAAGGTGCGTCAATAAGAACTCTATCAGCCTTATTGTATAATTTTTTTATAGGTTTAGTAGAATCTATGACTTTTAAATCGATATTATGAGCGCCATTTCTACGTGCTCTTACTTTTAGCTTTTTAAGTTTACTTTCGTAAATATCCATAGCCACAATCTGACCTTTATTTTCCATAAGAGATGCCAAATGCAATGTTTTCCCTCCAGCACCTGCACATGTATCTACTACTTTCATACCTGGTTTTACATCCAAAAAAGCAGCCACCAATTGCGAAGAGGCATCTTGTACTTCAAACAAACCGTTTTTAAATGCTTCGGTTTTAAATACGTTTGCACGTTCTACTAATTTTAAAGCCGAAGGATGATTAGGCAAAAACTCGGTTTCAATGTTTTCAGACCGTAATTTTAATTGTAAGTCCTTCTTATTTGTTTTTAAGGTATTTACTCTTAGTATAACGTCTGCTTGCTTATTGAGTGCAGCAATTTCTTTAGTCCATTTTTTTTCTCCAAGTTCTTTAACACCAATATTATCCATCCAATCTGGAATGGACTCCTTAAATTTGCGTTCTTTTGAAAGTTCATCAAATTTGCCTTTAATCTTTCGAGTCGGTGTATTTTCAAAATACTTCCAATCTGGAAGTTTCATCCCTTTTAAAGTAGCCCAAACCGCAAATAAACGCCATGCATCATCACGACTAAAGGGTTCTTTTACGTTTGCAATTTCTGCATATAATCGTTTCCAACGCACAATATCGTAAGTGGTTTCGGCAACAAAAGCACGATCACGACTTCCCCAACGCCTATCGCGTTTTAAAAGTTGTTGTACTACTTTATCGGCATATTCGCCTTCATTAAAGATTAATAATAGTCCATCAATAACTGCAAAGCATAAGTTTCGGTGTAATCGCATTTTTATAGTCTTCAGTGTTTAGTTTGCAGTAGTCAGTTTTTAGCTGAAATACTGAAACTTAATTTATAAGCTTTTAAGAACTCGCAAAGTTAGTTAAAAGCCTACGAATACACGAATGTTTTTTTTAAGACTAGATGTAGAGAGGTTGGTTGTTAAGATGAAAAGAAAGTTCTACTTTTATATCAATTAAAAACATAATATTTATTTTATGCGAATTATAGTTGCTTTAATTATCGTATTAAGTTTTGGTTCTTGCAAAAAAGAAGAAATGTTTAAACCAAGTGATTTCTCTAAAGTTGAAATTGAAACTATTTTGGAGGATTCGCTACTGAATGTTAGGGCTTTGGAATTATTAAAAAATGAAATTGGATGTTTTTATTTGAGTTCAGATGGAAGTGGTGGTCTTATTATAGATGAATACTGGGAAAATAAAGCTCGTGATACTTCCATTGTATATAGCTATTTCGAGAAAAGAAGTAGTGATATTAAATTTAATTATCGGGCTATTGCAGTTACTAAAAATAATGAATTTGGATTGACAATTGGAAGTCCAACTTATCTTTTGAGAGCTGCACATGAATCACTTGATACAGTCTATAAAGAGATTCATCCAAAAGCATTCTATGACTCCATGGATTTCTGGAACGACCAAGAAGGCATTGCTATAGGTGATCCAACCGAGGATTGTATGAGTGTTATTATTACAAGAGATGGTGGTAACACATGGACAAAACTCTCTTGTGACGATTTGCCAAAAGCTAAGGATGGTGAAGCCGCTTTTGCAGCGAGTGACACAAATATTGCTATTGTTGGTGATAACACTTGGGTTGCAACAGGAGGAAAGGCGAGCAGAGTTTTATATTCTCCAGATAAAGGAAAAACATGGAAAGTTTTTGAGACGCCAATTGTTCAAGGCTTGAAAACTACAGGTATGTATTCCATAGACTTTTATGATGAACTCAATGGTTTTGCAATAGGAGGCGATTATACTAAACCAGAGGATAATCAAGCTAATAAAATAAGAACAAAAGATGGCGGAAAAACTTGGGAACTTGTAGCTGAAGGACAAAATCCAGGGTATAGAAGTTGTGTACAATATATTCCAAATAGCGCAGGGAATGAGTTGGTAGCTATTGGGTTTAAAGGGATTGATTATAGCAATGATTCAGGAACTACTTGGAAACATTTAAGTGATGAAGGATTTTATTCCATCCGATTTTTAAATGATAGTATAGCTTATGCAGCTGGGAAAGGTAGGATTAGTAAGTTGATGTTTAGAGAATAAAAAAAAGGCTATTAAAGCCTCTTTAGTTTTATAGAATTAATTCTTTCTATTGTTTCTCACATTCTGCATTTTTTCTCTACGCTGTTGCAGTATTTTCATTAATTTCTTGTTAAAGGCATCTTCTGAAGCTTTTAATTGAATTATCTTTTGTGGTGGAATTACTTTTCTTAAGTCTTTTACCAGTTGCTTTTTGGCTTCAAATAAATGCTCTTCTGCGTTCATAAACTGATCTAAAATGTGTTGTGCTTCATTATCAGATAAGTTTCCTCTTTGCATGGCTTGTCGTACTTCTTTAAGATCATTTTGGCGTATCTTATTTGCTTTATTTTCAAAAGAATTATATATAGGCCAAAATTTTTGGGCTTCCTCTGGTGACAAGTTTAAGCGTTCTGTAATAAACGCTACTTTTTGTGCCTTTATGCGCTCATGCATTTTACCATCTCTTTGACTATATGCATTAAAGCATATAA
>CAYQME010000126.1:0-3136 GCA_964418645.1 uncultured Flavobacteriaceae bacterium | reverse complement strand
TCTTCATCATCACTTTTATTATATGTTAAACTAAAGCCTTCTTTGTCAGCAAAAGCACTTAAAGCTCTGTCTATAGCAATAACTTTTCCACCATCTTTAATCCAAGATTTTAATTCCTTGAGCGCATCTTCATCTAAAGTATTTCGGTAATTACCACTAGGCATAATAAGGATATTATATTTTGAAAGGTTAACATATTTTAAATGTTCTGTATTTATAGATGTTACAGGGTAATGCAATTGTTGTTCAAAGAAATGCCATAATGCACCATAATTTAAAGACGAAGTACCTTTTCCTGAGAGTATTGCTATTTTTTGTTTATTAATAAGTTTGATATCTGGTGAACCAAAATCAGGACCAGATTTTGAAAATCCTGAAGCTACTGCATTGAGTTTACGATTGTATTTGTTAGCTGTTTGAAGCAGAATAGCATCTAAATTTTCAACTTTTTTATTATCACCTTTAACAATTATTAGTGAACCACAATTATAGTTTTGACCGTCAGTATTTAAAGGTTTTTCGGTAAAACGTACTTTAATATTTTGTTTTAATAAATCGGCTAAAAACTCAGCATCTTTTAAGTTGTCCCAACGTACAATATATCCTGTAGCATTTGTATTAATAGTATTTGATACCTTATGAGAAATTGCTGTATTTGCTGACACTAAACTTGTTGAAGCCACTGTTTTTAAACCGTAGGCATAAGGCAAACTCCAAGCGGTAATATCGTAAGTTAAAGAATCATTTAACTTGGCATTTGCTTCAAACAATACTTTTACCATTTTACCTTTGGGTTGATTGGTGCTTACTACCAAATCATTAGCGGTTGTATTCATGCTTCCATAAGTTTTAGAAGTGTATTTAAAACCAGTAACTTTACCTTTAGAAGCATTACCATATTTAATTTCATGTTTATCTAATAAAGATTTTAGAGCTTCAATTTTATCAGCATCTCCTTGCAACACATAGCTTTTATATTTTAATCGTGAAGTATTGAAAAAGTTCTTAAACTCGGCATTTAGTTTTGATGCGTTCTTTGAAGTCATTTCAACGGTAGATAAGCCGGTTGTGGTATGATGTGCCACACGATCAACCAAAGTTAAAACATCACCTTCATCATTTAAAACACCTAATCCGCCACGACTATGCCCACCTTGTTCATAGGTCATACCAATAGCACCCATATACGTTGGATAAGTGTCACCATAACTTGGATAAAATAAATCGAAACGTTCACGTGTAAAATAGAGCCATCCGTTTTTGTCAAAATAGTTAGCATGATTTTTCCCTATTTGTGTTTGAAAATCACGTTGCCAATCGCTAATAATTTCATGAAAAGGTTCAGCTGCAGGCGCAAAATAATAAGGTTCGTTAATGCCTTGCTCATGAAAATCTACATGAATATGTGGCATCCATTTGTTATATATTTTTAGTCTGGATTGCGATTCTATTTGAGAAGCCCAAGCCCAATCTCTATTTAAATCAAATAGATAATGATTAGCTCTTCCTCCAGGCCAAGGCTCATTATGTTCACTGGCTTGTTGGTCAATATCATAAGGCGTACTTTTGGTTTCATTAAACCAGTTTACGTAACGATCACGTCCATCAGGATTTATACAAGAATCTATTATTACTACGGTGTTTTTTAACCAATCTTGTTTTTGGGTGAGCAGTGTATATAATGTTTTCATTGAGGCCTCGGTACTTGAGGCTTCATTACCATGTACATTATAACTTAACCAAACAATGGCAATATTACTTGTAGTAGATGTACCATTTAAAATACCTGCACTTTTTAGATTATTTTCTCTAATAGTTTCTAGGTTTTTCATATTTTCTGTGGATGAGATATAGGTCACATAAAGTGGTCTGTGTTCGTAGGTCTCACCATATTGTTCCATTTTTACTTGGTTATACATTAGAGACTCTACATATTTAAAATACTCTATAACACGGTGATGTCTTGTAAATTGTGTGCCTAATTCATAACCTAGAAAATCACTAGGCGACTGAATTTGTTGAGCCATTGTAAAGGAAATAGAACATGTAACGACTAACAGGATTTGATAAATTTTTTGCATTTTTGGTGGTTTAAGTTTTAAAGTGACACTAATATATGAAGCAGAAACGAACATTAACATATTTAAACATTTTTTTTAGAAAACTTTAGCGTTTATAGAAAGGTTAAAAATTTTAGAGTTTTTTTAACCAAATCAAAAATTTCAAATAGATTAAAGAGCATTATATTTACACAAGAATTGAAAGCTAACTATGCCAACAGACTGTATTCCGTTTAGAGACACCAATTATTTTTCTGCGTTGATTTGCGATTACCTTGATGAACATCAAAAGTTGCAGCCGTTTTACAATCGTTTTCCAAAGCTCGAAAATTTTAAATCTCAAATTGACGAGAAATGTCATTCTGAACTTGTTTCAGAATCTCAAAGAGTAATTCTAGCAAATGTTCTGAAAAACCAATATCAAAATATAAATGCATCAAGCTTAACTTTAAGCAATATTGAAGCCTTAAAACAGAAGAATACGTTTACAATAACGACAGGACACCAGCTCAATTTGTTTACAGGACCTTTGTATTTTTTGTATAAAATTATTTCGGTAATAAACCTTACCAAAGAATTAAAAGCAACATATCCTGAATATAATTTTATACCTGTGTATTGGATGGCTACTGAAGATCATGATTTTGATGAAATTAATTATTTTAATTTTAAAGAGAAAAAAGTACAATGGTCTAGAGATACTAGTGGTGGTGTTGGTGAGCTGAATACTGATGGATTAGATCATGTTTTTGAAATATTTTCAGGTCAATTAGGGCAAAGTGAAAATGCTGTTTTTCTCAGAGGTTTATTTAAGAATGCGTATTTAGGTCATGATAATTTAGCTGAGGCAACACGTTACATAGCCAATACCTTATTTGGAGCGCACGGATTAGTAATTATTGATGCTAACGAGCGAGAATTAAAACGGCTTTTTATTCCGTATATAGAGAAGGAATTGACAGAACAGGTCTCTTACAATGCCGTTGAACAAACCAATCAGCAAATAAGTAAATTATCGAGCAATTATAAAATTCAAGTAAACCCAAGAGAAATCAATCTGTTCTATTTAACTAAAG
>CAYQME010000125.1:0-3155 GCA_964418645.1 uncultured Flavobacteriaceae bacterium | reverse complement strand
TCTACTCTTCTTAATCCTGCAATACCTGCTAATTCATTTCCTAATTCATATTCATTTCCTCTGTCATCAAATCTTCCTTCAGCATCTACCGGGTACATTGCAAGTCCAAGTCTTCCTAATTGTTTCCAGTTAAATGGAGCTTGTGCTTCTACTAAGTGCGCAAGTGCCTTAGACATTTTATCTCCTGGACTATCTTCATCGTTCCAAATTTTTCTACCATCGGATGTCATACCTTTTCTTCCAAGCACAGGAGCTATATCTTGTAAAGCTTCGGTCCAGATTGCTTCTGTAAAAAATGGTGAACCAATTTCTTTTGTCGATTCAATTAAACCTAGTAAGAAATCATCCATTATTCCATCTTTATCTGTTCGTCCTTCGTTAATTGCATTTAAAACTGTTTGAATTGGTCTAGTTAAAGTATCGTATGCATTTAAGTGAGAGAAATCTACATAAGATAGGTTACCTTCTTCATCTTTAAATGGAACTAACGTAGAGTTTTTAGACCAGCTAGGTACATATCTTCTCATTGCATCTATCTCATCTTTACTTACATCGTAGATAGCTTGAGCTGCAGCTACTGTTCCTAAAGGTAAAGCTGTTGTAGTTAAACCCATACCCATTAATCTTTGTAGTCCTCTGCTTCTTAATGGATTAACTTGTTTACCATTAATAGTAGTTGTATAAAAAATTTCATCTAATGCACTCGCTACTATATTAGTTCCTGTTCTCATTATTTCTGCAGGGAAAGCTACGAAGTTTCCAACAGGAAGTTTTCTTAATCCCTTAATAAATTCTGACACGTATGCATAGTTAGGTACGTTGTTCTTAACTATGTCTGCTGCTTCTTCTTTTAACCACTGTTCATTCTCACCAAATCTTCTTTTAATTCCTTTCATATCTGTAAACTCTTGCCCATCTCTTAAGCCAGCATTTCTATATCCATTATATCTTTTTCCTTTTTCCCCTAGGTAAGTAAAGATTTTCCAGAAGTCATCCTCAGCTGTGTAAGCATCCTGTGCAAACTTTTTAGCTTTAGATAATTTTTTTAAAAAACTATTTAATCCAGTAACGTTGTTTAATGTAGCTCCAAAGTCTACATCTTTTAATAATCTTTTTAGATCTCCTAATTGCACCTGAGTATTAACAACACCTAGATCTAATAGTTCTTGATAGAACTCATTGTTCTTTCTCATTCCTGGTCCAGATAATTGTAAAGCGTTCCACGCTTTTTTGACATCATCTATCTGACCAAACGGTAGGATACCATTAGCACCAGCAAAGGCTGCCGCACTAATAAAGTTTCTTGCGTGAGTAAAAGGTGCAAGAATTGTTTTAGCCATCTGAGCTGTAGCTTTAGGATAAAGAATTAAATTTTGATAAAGTTGTACAGGCATAGATTTTTTAACACCTTCTTGTACTCCTTTGATTGCATCTACTTGATCATTCAATGCCCACTTACCTTGCAGTGGACTAAAAATATCTTCACCTATTCGTGCAATTTGTTCTCCCTCAGTTAAAGGTTTTAAAGTAGCTTTTGGATCCCAATAACCTTTCATATAAGGTTGCATTCCTTCAACTCTAGTAACGCCTTCAGCAGTTTCTATTTTTTTTTCTCCAATCATTTTCCAATCATCACCAGTTCCGCCAAAATATTTTCTAGCTTCACCAGGATTGTTTGCAAAAAGAGGAGGTCTAGGAGCTGCTCCAACTCTACCACCTTGAATCCATTGATCATAAAGTGTTTTCATTTCATCAGATTTTTTAACTAAGTTATCCCAGTACTCATTAGTTCTAACCTGCGTAGATAAATTGTTGGTTCCTTCAACAATGGTTGACATTATATTTTTACTTTTACCTAAAAGTTTATTTATAATAGGACGAGCAACACCTGTTACTTCAGAAATTAAAGCGTTATCCATTCTTGTTGCATCGGTTACTTGATCGGCTACAGATTTTAAAACAAAGTCTGGAAAGTTTGCTCTAACTAAAGAGGTTGAATCATTTAGTTTAAATCCTTTAGGAAGTTCGGCTGTCTTAACAATTTCTTCTGTAATTAATTTTGCTTCTGGTAAAGATAATTTTAAACCTTGATCGTCAGCAAGCTTGATTAATTGAGCAGCTGTTTCATTCATTATAGCTTGAACAGGTCTATAGTTTTCCATTACTACAGTGCCATTAATTCTTGGTTGGCCTTGGTTGTTTTTAAATATTTCATAACCTCTGTCCATTGCATCATTAATTCTATTAGGTAAAACTCTTTGAAATTCTTCTAAAGATTTAGGAGTAAGTCTGCCTCCCATTGAAGAAAATAATTTTTCCCATTGCAATCTCATTCCATTCATTGCAAGCGTTAAACTTTCAATGTCATCATCAGTTGCCTTGTAAGTATTTCTTAAGACATCTTTAAAATTATTTAATCTTGTTTGATCTAGACTTCCTAATAAAACTTTACCTGCCTCATCAATGCTAGGTTTTAATCCTGCACCATCTGCATTAGATAATAAAATGTTATTCATTTCTTCAAGCAACTTATCTTTTTCTCCCTTAGTTGCTTTTCTACCAATAGTACTTTTAATATTTTTAACTAAACGATCAGTAATATTGTCAATAGAAATCATTGCATTCTCTGCAACGTTTGCATCAACACCCATTGCTCTTTCTTTCTTCATTCCTAATTCAAAAGCTTCAGGAGTTTCTGGTCCTCTAGATCTGAAAGGTCTAGACACAAACTTATCTACCCACTTATCAAATGGATCAGTAATAGCTCTTCCCGTTCCTTTAGTGTCTCTTAATTTTTTAATACCAGCAAAGCCTGCTCCTAACGCACCTGTAAAAGCTGCGCCTTCTAAACCAAACTTTAATCTGTTTAATAATTCTGCTTCAGGAGTTTGTGATTCTCTATCTGTTCTAGTAGGACCCCCTAATAAATCTCCAAAAGTTCCTGCGTCTTCTACATCACCTACAAAAATTCCTTCTGCTACTCCACCTGACACTGCGCCTTTAGCAAATCTTTTAGCTTTCTCTGCTCTACTTAAATATGTTCCTGCTTCTTTAGCTCTTAATGCAGCCTTAGTTAAACCTGATCCAACTTTAAATGCTATTCCACCAGGGATACCTATGTTAACAATTAGTTCTGTAATTTTACCAGCGGCTGT
>CAYQME010000124.1:0-3226 GCA_964418645.1 uncultured Flavobacteriaceae bacterium | reverse complement strand
TAATAATAACACGTTTACTTATTTTGTGAGATTCAACAAATAAAAAGGTTAAGTGGGTTAAAATATCATAAATTTCAGAACGTCCTCGAGTAATTTCAATATTCATTTGCTCCTCGTCTATTCTGTAACAGTTACGTCTTCGTTTTGGGGGAATAATCACTTCGAAGTGTGAATTCCCATAGCCTTCATCGCTTGTTAAGTTAATAAACCGACATTCTTCAATACCATGAGGCAATCTGTCTATGACGTATAATAAACCATCTAATTCAGCTTTTTCTTCGCCAATAGAACCATATATTTCAGGTCTTAAAAGTAATAAAGCTTCTCTTAAAGTTTCCCCTGAAACTCCCATGGGCTTATAAAATCCACGATTAAATAAGTGGCGCATTGTAATGTACATTCTCTCAATAGCACTTGAGCTTTCTTGTGCTCTGGTTCTTCCTTGATGTTTCATATTCATATTTCCTATTTAACCTGCAAAGATACGCTATTTGATTAGATTTTTTAGGTTTAACGCATCTGCAATTTTCCTATCATTAGCTAAATGAGGAATTTTATTTTGCCCTCCAAGTTTTCCAATAGATTTCATATACGTTTTAAATCCTTGATTTTTGACAGTGCTTATTTTTAAGGGTTGTAAAATTTTACCTGTAATTAAATCAAAATAATAACTATTTTGATGCTGAAGTGACTTATCTATCTTTTTAGCTAAAGCCGATTTATTCTCAGGTTCATTTTCAAACTCTATAAACCATTCGTGATACGGCAATCCTTCTTTTGGATTTATCTGAGGTGCTACAGTAAACTCTGAAACTCTAATATTACTACCTGCGATAGCTTCTTGAAGCGCCTGCTCTACTTCTTTGCCAATAACGTGCTCGCCAAAGGCTGAAATAAAATGCTTAATACGCCCAGAAACAATAACACGATATGGTTTTGTGGATGTAAACTCAACTGTGTCTCCAATATTGTATGCCCAAAGACCTGCGTTTGTTGATATAATCATCACGTAATTTACGTCCACTTTAACATCTTTTAAAGTAATCCGTTGTGGATTTTTATCAAAAAAAGTGTTTGCTTTAACAAACTCATAAAAAACACCAGAATTTAATTGAAGTAGCATTCCTTTTTCGTTTTGCTTATCCTGAAATGCAAAAAACCCTTCACTAGCCGGATACAATTCTATACTATCTACTTGTCTCCCAATAAGGTTTTCAAACTTTGCTCTATACGGTTCAAAATTTATACCTCCAAAAATAAATAAGTCGAAATTCTTAAAGATCTCTCCAACTTTTTGTCCTGCCTTTTCTTGTAGTCTTTCAAAATACATTTGCACCCAAGACGGAATCCCGCTAATAATAGTCATGTTTTCATTAATGGTCTCTTCTACAATGGCATCTACTTTGGTTTCCCAGTCTTCAATACAATTGGTTTCCCAACTTGGCATTCTATTTTTTTGAAGATATTTAGGTATGTAATGCGCTACAATTCCTGATAAACGCCCTAATTGAATTCCGTTTTGTTCTTTTAAAATTGGACTCCCTTGAAGAAAAATCATTTTTCCATTTACAAAATTTGTTTTTCCTGTTTCGGCTACATATAACAAAATGGCGTTTCTTGCAGCTTCTGTATGACTAGGCATGCTTTCTTTTGTAATAGGAATATGCTTTGACCCTGATGTTGTTCCTGATGTTTTAGCAAAGTAAATGGGCTTTCCTTTCCAAAGTATGTTTTCTTCTCCCTTAACAACGCGTTCAACATAAGGCTTTAAAGCTTCATAATCTCTTATAGGCACATGTTTTACGAAATCTTCATGCGATTTTATATTTTTAAAATCATGGTCTTGTCCAAATACCGTTGCTTCTGCTTTAGAGATTAACTCTTTAAAAACTTTGTCTTGTGTTTGAATAGGATGATATGCCCATTTGTTTACTTTTCTTTGAATTTGCTTGGCAAACGGTTTTGCAAGTAATGCTTTAAGAGATGTTATTTCTGATAGTTTCATTTACTCAAAATCAATAAAAGTAGTAGGATCAATCGGGTAACCATCGCTCCAAAGTTCAAAATGCAAATGTGGCCCTGAGGAAAGTTCTCCAGTATTTCCAGAAACAGCAATGACTTCTCCTGTTTTTACTAGATCGCCTTGGGATTTCGTAAGAGATGCATTGTGCTTGTATGCCGAAATAAGTCCGCTACCATGATCAATTATAATAACATAGCCCGTTTGTGTATTCCATTCGGCAAAAATCACAGTACCGTCTGCTATTGCCTTAACAGGTGTGTCCTTTGCTACTACAACATCAATAGCAAAGTGTTTTTCTTTAACGTTATAACCTTCACTAATTGTTCCTGTTACAGGAGGAAATAGTACAAAATTCACTTTTGAGGTTGCCGATTCAAACAGATTGTATTTATCTTCCTTATCTACTTTTTCTCTTAATAGAGAATCTTCTTTTGAGGGCGTTAAATTAAATTCTTTAGCATCTAATTCAGCCGCCTTAATAATTGAGTCCTTATTAAACGCAACTGTTGAAACATCTCCTTTTAAAACACGCTTTATAGATTCGAAATACTGTTCGTTTAAAATAATAACTTGTTGCAATGAATCTGTTTTATAATTAAGTGTTATAGCCTCCTTCTTTAGTGCCGTAGAAGAATACCCCGGAATATACTCTCTTAATGGTGTAAATACTATTAACAAAATAGTGGCAACAATTAAAAAAATAGTAGATAGCGATAATAAAACAAATACGTTTAACCGAGTAAGCTTAATGGCGAAACGCTCTTCAAAAGTATCTTCATTAAGTATTACCAAACGATACTTATGTAATAGTTTTTTAGCTAGTTTTTTTCTATCCTTCTTTTTGATTGCCATTGTTGTGCTAAATTAAATAAAATTATAGCATTTGTTGTTTTACAATGTGCTAAAGTTTGCTTTTAAGCACTTTTTTTAAAGTTTAATTATTAACTTTGTATCCTTAAAATAAATACAAATGAGTTTATATATGATTCCTTTAGCAATTGGAGCTCCACAAATTATTTTAATTGTGGTTGTGGTTTTATTATTATTTGGTGGAAAAAAGATTCCTGAACTTATGAGGGGTCTTGGAAGTGGTATTAAAGAATTTAAAGATGCCAGTAAAGAAGACGATAAAAAAGAAGACGATAAAAAAGATTAATTTTTAATATATTTAAAAAAAGCCAACGCATAGCGTTGGCTTTTTTT
>CAYQME010000123.1:0-3228 GCA_964418645.1 uncultured Flavobacteriaceae bacterium | reverse complement strand
ATAAAAGTTGCAAAAAAAACCCAAATGATTACTTTTGCACATGCAACACGACAAGGTATTAATTTTAGACTTCGGATCGCAATATACACAGCTTATTGCGCGTCGAGTTAGAGAACTCAACATTTATTCCGAAATACATCCATTTAACAAAATTCCGACAAACATTCAAGAGTATAAAGCAGTGATACTTTCAGGCAGCCCATTTTCGGTAAGAGGAGATGAGGCATTACATCCAGATTTATCAGAAATAAAAGGTAAAAAACCACTTTTAGGCGTGTGTTATGGCGCACAATATTTAGCACATTTCTCAGGTGGAAAAGTAGCACCTTCAAACACAAGAGAATACGGTAGAGCAAATTTATCATTCATTAAAACGGATGGGGCTTTCTTCGAAAATATTTCTGAAGGTTCTCAAGTGTGGATGAGTCACAGTGATACCATCCAAAAATTGCCAACACATGGTGTATTATTGGCAAGTACAAATGATGTTAAAAACGCAGCTTATAAAATTGAAGGAGAAGCAACTTATGCTATTCAGTTTCATCCGGAAGTATATCACACTACAGATGGAAAGCAACTGCTTGAAAATTTTTTAGTACACATAGCACAGGTAACTCCCGATTGGACACCAGATTCTTTTGTTGAAGAAACCGTTGCCGATTTAAAAGCACTATTAGGAACTGATAAAGTGGTATTGGGTTTATCCGGTGGGGTAGATTCTACAGTAGCCGCAGTATTACTGCATAAAGCTATTGAAAAAAACCTGTACTGTATATTTGTAAATAATGGATTGCTTCGTAAAAATGAGTTTGAAAGCGTTTTGACCCAATACGAAGGTATGGGGCTTAATGTAAAAGGGGTTGATGCTTCGGCACGCTTTTTGGATGCTCTAGCAGGAGAAAGCGATCCTGAAAAAAAGCGTAAAGCCATTGGTCGCGCGTTCATTGAAGTTTTTGATGATGAAGCACATCGTATTGAAGATGTAAAGTGGTTGGCACAAGGCACTATTTATCCAGATGTTATTGAAAGCATATCAGCAACCGGAGGTCCAAGTGCTACAATTAAAAGTCATCATAATGTGGGAGGTTTACCAGATTTTATGAAACTAAATGTAATTGAACCATTAAAAACCATATTTAAAGATGAGGTAAGACGTGTTGGTGATTCTTTGGGTATTGATCCCGAACTTTTAGGTCGTCATCCGTTTCCTGGACCAGGTTTAGCAATCCGAATTTTAGGCGATGTTACACCAGAAAAAGTTCGTATTTTGCAAGAGGTTGATGCTATTTTTATCAATGGTTTAAAAGCATGGAATTTATACGATAAAGTATGGCAAGCAGGAGCGATGTTATTACCAGTAAATAGTGTAGGTGTTATGGGAGACGAGCGTACCTACGAAAAATGTGTGGCATTAAGAGCTGTAGAAAGTACAGATGGTATGACTGCCGATTGGGTGAATTTACCGTATGCCTTTTTGCAAAAAACATCAAACGATATAATAAATAAAGTTAAAGGCGTTAATAGAGTAGTGTATGATATTAGCTCTAAACCACCGGCAACAATAGAGTGGGAATAAATTCTTGCAAAATCAAAGATTCATCAATCTAAATAATTTTAAATAGTGAATTGATGAGTAAAGCAAGAACCTAAAATAAATAGTTTGCGTATATATAATTATGAATAAATTTTTAATCAGTTTAAGTTTTATAGGTCTATTTAGCATCAACGCTATTGCGCAAGACTATAAAACGCATAAAGTAAAATTAGGAGAAACCATCGAGAGTATTGCCAAAACCTATATGGTAACGCCTTACGATATTTATGCACTCAACCCTGACGCAAAAACGAGGCTTCAACCAGATATGGTATTAATCATTCCAAGATCTAAGGTTTTAAATACGCCAGTACAAACTCAAACCACAAAACTTTTACGCTACAAAACACATAAAGTTAAACGCAAAGAAACACTTTATAGCATTAGTAAAAAGTACAATATAACTATTGATGATATTAAGAAACATAATAACAGATTGTATTCTGAAAGTTTACGAAAGGGCGATAAAATAAATATCCCACAGTACAGTAATGCAACAACAACTACCAATTTAGGAAATACTATTAAAACCTACCAAGTACTTCCTAAAGAAGGGAAATGGCGTGTGGCATATAAATTTGGAATTACAGTTGCCGAACTTGAAAAATTAAACCCAACCATAAAAGACACCCTGCAAATAGGAGACATTATTAATGTGCCAAATATTGCAAATAATGAAGAGAAAATTGTAGATGATGAGTTTGGCTATTATACCGTTGTCCCTAGAGAAGGATTTTTAGCTTTAGAGCGCAAACTTGGTTTAACCCAAGATGAGATTGAAGCCTTAAACCCAGAATTGATTGATAGCGGATTGAAAGCTGGAATGATTATTAAGGTACCAAAAGATGTTACAAATAGCAGTGGTAACGACGCTATAAAGCGTTCTGTTTTAATGTATAAATTAGTCAATTTTAGCACTAAAAATATTGTTGTTATGTTACCTTTTAGACTCAACAGAGTGGATATGGATTCTATTCAGGAAGTTAAAGATATGTTACGACAAGAAGGACTTTTAAATATATCGTTAGACTTTCATACGGGTGTTTTAATGGCATTAGATTCTGCAAAACAGATAGGGATTTCTACCAAGTTAGATGTATACGATACCAAGGCAAGAATAACGGAAGTGTCTCATATTATTAGAGAAAATGATTTTTCAAGCTATGATGCTGTTATCGGTCCTTTTATGGCAGATAGTTTTGATCGGGCAGCAACTATGTTGAGAAGGGATGATGTACCAATTGTATCTCCAGTATCTATTCCTAGTGATTTATACAGCAATGTATTTCAAACCATTCCATCTAATGAATTACTGCTCAAAAAGATTGTGGCATTTGTAAAGCAAGACTCAATACCTAGACGTATTCTTATTATTTCTGATGAAAAACATAGATATATAAGTAATACTCTCAAAAGAGAATTTAGTTTAGCCAAGCAAATTTTTTCTAGAACAAATGAAGAAACCGATAAGGATGCCTATTATATTTTAAAAGAAGATATTGAAGAAGAATTACTAGATGGTCGCACCATAGTATTTTTGGAAACTAAAGATGAAGGTTTTGTGTCTAATGTAGTAAGTATGCTTAATGGGTTTAATGGCATTGATGAAGAGTTGGAAATTGAGCGTGAAATTA
>CAYQME010000122.1:0-3231 GCA_964418645.1 uncultured Flavobacteriaceae bacterium | reverse complement strand
TGGTTACGAGCCTTTTTTTCGTGAATTATGCCAAGCCAATGAAACCATAATTTTACCAATCATGCAAGGCATTTTACAATATTTAAAATGCGATCCTCACAGTTATGATAAGAAACTAACAAATACCAATTTCGGTTTCCGACTTAATTATTATCCAGCTTTAGATGCTGATTATCGCTCGTCAGGTGCTGGTAGAATGTTAGGTCATGAAGATGTCGATTTATTTACCATTCTACCTTCCGAAGATTTAGATGGTTTGCAAGCTTTAAACAGAGAAAATATGAAATGGGTAAGAATACATGCACCTAAAGGTAGTATTGTTATAAATACTGGCGATTATATGCAACGCATCACAAATGATAGATTGCCATCTACAACACATCGTGTGAGTGCACCAAAGCAAGAATCAAAATATAGTAAAACACGAGTTTCTTTTCCTATGGCTGTCTATGTTTGGGAAGACGAAATTCTTGAAGTATTACCAGAGCTCAAAAATCCTAAATACCCACCAATTTCTGCTGAAAAATTTCATACAAAAATCACGAGCAAATATTATGGAGATGATTATGCAGTAGATACAGATGACTAATACTATGAAAAACAATTATGACAATCTAGCTCAAGTATTACTGCCAAGTAATGACCTAAATGCTGATATGGCTTTTCTTATTAATCTTGGTTTTAAACTCATCAACATTTTTCCAGATGATAATCCAGAAGTCGCAGTAATGAAAGGACATGGCATTCAACTTCGATTGGACAAAAATGCAAAGTGCTTACCTTCCACAATTCATTTATTAACAGATGACACAAAGCAATTAGATAATAATCAAACAGAATTTACAGCACCAAACGGAACCCTTTTTAAAGTATTACCAAAATCGTATCAAGTTGTTTATCCTAAAACCAAACATAAATTTGAAGTGCGACAGTTACTAGATAAAGAACCTTGGATTATTGGAAGAGCTGGAATGTTATATCGCGATTTAATTCCTGATCGTTTAGGAGGAAGTATTATGGCTTCGCATATACGTATTCCTGAAGGTGGTCCAGTTCCTGATATGGTACATTATCATACCATTGGTTTTCAATTGATTTTTTGTTATTCTGGTTGGGTGAAATTGGTGTACGAAGATCAAGGCGAACCCTTTATTTTAGAAGCTGGCGATTGTGTAACCCAACCTCCAGAAATTCGACATCGTGTTTTGGAAGCATCAGATAATTTAGAGGTCATAGAAATTGGTGTTCCTGCAGCTCATATGACTACTATTGACCATAATATGGAATTACCAACAAAAGAATTTCGCCCTGAAAGAGAATTTCAAGGACAAACATTTTGCCATCATAAACTAAAAGAAGCCACATGGAATCCTTGGCGAATTGATGGTTTTGAATATCGAGATACTGGAATTAACAAAGCTACCAAAGGTATTGCTTCAGTACATGTAGCTCGAACAATAGATGTGACAGTGAAACCTCAACGTATAAGTCATGACACAAATATCCTGTTTACTTTTGTGATGCAAGGTAAAATGGAATTGGTGGCCGAAGGACATGAACCACAGGGTTTGCAGAGAGGTGATGCTTATGTTGTACCACCACATTTAAAACACCAACTTTCAAAAATCACTGAGAATTTAAAATTACTGGAAGTGGCTTTACCTGGAAATTTTGAAACTATGTCGCACTAATTACTTAACATTTAACTTTTTTATATTTCTCACAAAGTCTTCTAACCCATTCAATTTAAGTTCATAAACGGTTGCCAACATCTCTCCTATTTGTCCTTTTGGGAAGCCTTTGTTGCGATACCAAACCACATAATATTCTGGTAAATCTATCATAAATCTCCCTTTATACTTACCATAAGGCATTTTGGTTTGAGCGAGTTTTATTAAAAATTGTTTGTTTTGGTGTTGGTTGAGCATTGTGGTTTCTTTAGATTTTTTGTCAATTTAAATAATTATACAAATTTATTTGTCATTATATCAAAATACAGAATAGTTATTATTTAAAATAAACTAGCATTCTTCACTGCGAATTTTACTGTTTTTAAGTAAAATTGCCTGTACTGAGCGTGTCACATTGAGCGCAGTCGAAATGCAGTCGAAGTGTGGCGTCATCATTATTAATAAACAGATTGCCACAGTTATCCCGATAGTTATCGTGACTCCTTCACAATGACATTTTCTTTATGAACTGTAATAACCCAGTTCGTTAAGTTGCATTATTATTTTTGTTTGCCATTCGTTTTGAATCTGAACATCTTGAGAATTACTAGTTTCGGCATCATAACGGTGTTGCATGGCTTTTAATTCCTCTTGTATTCCTTCATGAATGGCTTCCATTTGTGCATTAATATCCATTGTAAAATTAGTGCTTTCAATACGCTGCCTAAACTTGCGAGCAAACAACTCGGTAATATCAAAATGTAAGCGTTCGTGGTTTAAAATATTAGGTGTTGCTCTTTCTTTTATGTACCATGATTGCTCTGGATAAAATTGCGCTTTAACACTGTAGTTATAGCTTAAAAGTCTAGTACTAGTTGTTCTTGTAGAAAAACTAAATGAAATGCCTGAAGCGGTAACTGCCACAGTAGTTGTGCCTTGTGTTGGCACGCCTTTAAAATCGCTCCACTCCAATCTATAGTCATGGTTCCAACTTAATGTTGAACTATCATTAGAGATAAAAAAAATTAAAAAAGTAGCTATTAAAAACTTGTACATGTATTGCTATTAAACGAAGTGAAATCTTCTAAGAGGAAAACGGTTTTAATTAATCAATATTGTTATTATTGCTTATCGCTTCAACAATTTTGAGGTCGTCATATTTTACAATATAAACGGCTTCGTTATAATACCCACCAAACATTTTTTTAGAATAGCGAAATTTGTTTTCTACATATTCGGTTTCAATATCATTGGTGGAAGCATCGTACAAGTTATCTGCACTAGCCAAACGCAACAATACATCCATTGTGAGATCGAAACCTCTGGTAGCATATCTATTTGGAGTAGTGTTCCATTCTTTTTTATAACGTGTTACAAAACTATTTGGTTGTTCATTATCATACGGCTTATTAGGCGATGGATAATGAAATTTTAAATTGGATAATGCATAATTATTAGATACATTTTCACCATCAAAAGCTTTGTTCTTGTTGGTGGTCATTAAAATAATTTCACGCTCAATTTCCAACTCTTCATCAATGCCATTAAACCCATTAAGCAT
>CAYQME010000121.1:0-3401 GCA_964418645.1 uncultured Flavobacteriaceae bacterium | reverse complement strand
ATCGCTATTTGTCTTCAAACTTATTTCAATAATTCACTATTTAAATTAGGATTATAAAAAATTAATTACGTTACTTTGTATCGTAGTTCATTGATGTATTTAAATGTTATCAAGAAAGGTGAAGGGATTAGACCCTGTGAAGCCTTAGCAACCCTTTAGTAATAAAGTAGGTGCTGCATTCTACCTTAATCATAGTTTGATAAGAGGATAGATAACGAAGCGTGTTTTTTTAAATACACTTTCCTTTATTTTTTCTTGCTAACATATTTATATATAGAACTTTTTAAATAATTAAAAAGGAAGTTTATTATGTTCAATATTTGGCAAGAAATACAAAAACGAATCTTAGTCCTCGATGGCGCAATGGGAACCATGTTGCAGCAATATAATTTTGCTGAGGAAGATTTTCGTGGTGTACGCTTCAAGGATTATCCTTCACCATTAAAAGGGAATAACGATTTGTTGTCAATTACGCAACCTCAAGCCATTGCTGAAGTACATCGTAAATACTTTGAGGCTGGAGCAGATATTGTTGAAACCAATACCTTTTCAGGAACTTCAATTGCCATGTCAGATTACAACATGGAACATTTGGTGTATGAGCTCAATTATGAATCTGCTAAAATAGCTAAAAAAGTTGCTGAAGAATTCACTGCTAAAAACCCTAACAAGCCAAGATTTGTAGCAGGAAGTATTGGACCTACAAATAGAACCGCAAGTTTATCTCCAGATGTAAATAGACCTGAATATCGTGCAATTACTTTTGAAGAATTAAGAGCAGCCTATAAAGAACAAGTAGAAGCTTTAATTGATGGAGATGTCGATGTGCTATTAGCAGAAACTATTTTTGATACACTTAATGCTAAAGCTGCCTTATTTGCTATTGAAGAAGTAAAAGATGAACGCGACATTGAGATTCCAATTATGGTTTCAGGAACTATTACCGATGCTTCAGGTAGGACTTTGTCTGGACAAACCCTTGAAGCATTTTTAACCTCAATTTCTCATATACCATTATTAAGTGTGGGTCTTAATTGTGCACTTGGGGCAGAACAACTAAAACCTTATTTACAACGTTTATCAGATAAAACAGATTTTTTTACATCAGCTCATCCAAATGCTGGATTACCAAATGCTTTTGGTGAATATGACCAAACCCCAAAACAAATGCAACAATTAATTGAAGATTATTTGGAAGATGGGATAGTCAATATTATTGGCGGTTGCTGTGGTACAAATCCAGACCATATTAAGGCTATTGCTGAAGTGGCTAATCATTATCAACCTAGAACTGTCTGTTCGAGCGCAGTCGAGAACTAATTTATAAAGCGCAGTCGAGAACTAATTTATAAAATGAACAAACAAAACAAATATTTAACCTTATCAGGACTAGAGCCTTTAGTTGTTACTCCAGAAAGTAATTTCATAAATGTAGGCGAACGTACCAATGTCACAGGTTCTAGAAAGTTTCTACGTTTAATAAAAGAAGAAAAATATAATGAAGCTTTAGATGTTGCAAGGCATCAAGTTGAAGGTGGTGCTCAAATTTTAGATGTAAATATGGATGAAGGCATGCTCGACGGAAAGTATGCTATGACCACATTTTTAAACCTCATTGCTTCCGAACCTGATATTGCTCGAATTCCAATCATGATTGATAGCTCAAAATGGGAGATAATTGAAGCAGGACTTCAGGTAGTTCAAGGGAAATGTGTGGTGAATTCAATTAGTTTAAAAGAGGGAGAAGAAGCATTTATTCGTCATGCTAAACTAGTAAAACGTTACGGAGCTGCGGTTACTGTAATGGCTTTTGATGAAGAAGGACAAGCTGATACTTACGAACGAAGAATCGAAATTTGTGAACGTTCCTATAAAATATTAGTAGATACAGTCAATTTACCACCTCAAGATATAATTTTCGATCCCAATATTTTTCCTGTAGCCACAGGGATGGATGAGCATCGTAAAAATGCTTTAGATTTTTTTAATGCTACCAAATGGATTCGTGAAAATTTACTTCACGCCAATGTGTCTGGAGGAGTGAGTAATGTGTCTTTTTCATTCAGAGGTAATAATATAGTTCGCGAAGCCATTAATGCAGCCTTTTTATATCATGCCATACAACATGGAATGAATCTAGGTATTGTGAATCCAGCGATGTTAGAAGTTTATGATGAAATTGATAAAGGATTATTGAAACATGTTGAAGATGTATTGTTTGACAGACGTGATGATGCTACAGAAAGATTGCTAGATTTCGCCGAAACTTTAAAAGGACAAAAGAGAGAAACAACAGAAGCGGTTTTAGAATGGCGAAATGATAAACTACAAGACAGGATTACACATGCTTTGGTAAAGGGAATTGACGCTTTTATTATTGAAGATATTGAAGAAGCACGAACATCTGTTTCAAAACCTATAGAAGTCATCGAAGGTCATTTAATGATTGGAATGAATATAGTTGGAGACCTTTTTGGTAGTGGGAAAATGTTTTTACCTCAAGTAGTGAAATCCGCTCGTGTAATGAAAAAAGCAGTGGCTTATTTACAACCATTTATTGAAGCCGAGAAAGATGGCAAACAGGAGTTTGCTGGTAAGATTTTAATGGCGACAGTAAAAGGTGATGTGCATGATATTGGTAAAAACATTGTGAGTGTTGTTTTAGGCTGTAACAATTACGAAATAGTCGATTTAGGTGTTATGGTACCACCAGAAAAAATTATTGAAACTGCAATCGATGAAAAAGTAGATATTATTGGTTTAAGTGGCTTAATTACACCGTCATTAGATGAAATGGCATTTGTATCAAAAGAAATGGAAAAGAAAAATTTAAATATACCATTAATGATTGGAGGAGCAACCACATCAAGAGCGCATTCGGCAGTAAAGATTGCACCAAACTATAATCACACAGTAGTTCATGTTAACGACGCATCAAGAGCAGTAGCTGTGGTTAGTAATTTATTAAATAAAAATAATAAGGTTTATAAGGAGCAAATAAGAGAAGAATACAATAAATTTAGAGAGCAGTTTTTAAATCGTTCTAAGAAAAAGAAATATATTTCTATTCAGGCTGCACGACAAAACAAATTTAAAATTGATTGGAATACTACGAAAATTGTTAAGCCTAATCAATTGGGAATTCAAACCATTCAAGATTTTGATATTTCTAAACTTGAAGCATATATTGATTGGACTCCTTTTTTTAGAAGTTGGGATTTACACGGAAAATATCCAGATATTTTAAAAGACAATGTTGTTGGAGAACAAGCAATGGAATTGTTTAAGGATGCACAACTATTATTAAAACGAATTTTTGATGAAAAACTGCTCCAAGCCAAAGCCATTTTTGGATTGTTTCCTGCAAATACTGTGAATGATGATGACATAGAGGTGACAAT
>CAYQME010000120.1:0-3516 GCA_964418645.1 uncultured Flavobacteriaceae bacterium | reverse complement strand
TGAATCGCTTTCTCAACGACTGTTGGCTCATTCCTTTTTTTTCATAACGTAAAGAATTAAAGATGAATAAGGAAGAGCAAATTATGGATTTTATGTAGATTTGATTTGGAGCCTGCCTGCGGCAGCGGGATTTAGTTCAACAAGACGTTAAACGCAATTGGTTCCGTCCCTGCGGGCTCCTGGCCAGGGAAACAAGCTTTCCCCTGCCCCGCCCTCAGAACGGAACTTCGTTTAGCGCCGCATTGTGGCTAATTTGAAAATAGCACCATACAGAAAATAAAATGACGAAAAATAAATCAAAACGGATAATTAGAATTTTATTGTTCTTGGGAACAATAATCTCATTGTATTTTGTTCCGTGGCCTATTATAACAGCTTGGATAATGCCACTTCCAAATACCGTACAGGAACAAGTTGATAAAGCTGCGGATTACGGATTTGATGGTATTGTTGTTTGTGTAAACAAAACAGGAAATCAATCAGAATTTTATACTTCGGGCTACAAAAACAGAGAAAACAAAATTCCAGCAGACTCCAACGCATTATTTAAAATAGCCAGCGTAAGCAAATTGTATAATGCGGTAGCAGTTGCAAAATTGGTACGGGATGGAAAATTATCATTAGACAAAACGCTTTCAGACTATTTACCCGAATTGAAAGGCAGAATAGAATATTCCGATAAAATAACTTTGCGAATGTTGGTTAAGCATAGAAGTGGTATTCCAAACTTTACCGACACATATATGTATTGGGTAGCTCCAAAAGAAACGGAAGATGAACAACTTGCTTTGGTTTTAGATAAACCAGCAAACTTTAAACCCGATGAAGATTATGAATATTCCAACACCAATTACTTATTACTTGGCAGAATAATGAACCAAGTTCTTGGCTATAATAAATTTGAATACATTCAAAAAGAGATATTAAATCCACTAAATTTAAAGCACACTTTTGGCTCAATTCAAGATGTGAACATTGATGATGTAATGAGCGGTTACTATGTAGGCTATGATACGGATTTAAAAACGGATAATGTAGGCTCAATACTGGCGACAGTGGAAGATTTGAGCAAGTTTATTCGAGCATTAAATGATGGCTCTGTCTTTAGAGATAAAAAAGAACAAGAAATCTATTCCTCTATTTATAAGTATGAGCATACAGGCTTGATACCGGGATACCAAACTATTGCTAAATATCATAAGGATATAGATGCTGTCGTCATTCAATTTACAAACACGGTAAACTTTGAAGGTTATAATTGGAATATGTCTGAAATAATGTATAACCGAATAGTTAAAATATTGAAAAAGAAAAACTAGCCACGTTTTGTATAAGTAATGGTAGGGAAGTGCTAAATTTCAAGGTTTGTAGCCCGCTCAAACTGTGTAGCGGTTTGACAGGTAACTACCACGCAATCTGCAACTACTCATACAATTTACCGTTAGTGACTATGACAAAAAGTAAACAAATATATACTTTTGAATTGTCGGACAAATTCTTATCAATTGAAGAAATTGAACTTTTTGAAGATTGTCTTAATTACTACAACTTGGACAACAGTATTTGGGAAGTGTTTTCATGTCTTTTCAATTCGAGTGCAGAAAACACAAAACCGAACTTACTTAAAGCGTACAAAGATGGTTACCTTTTTGGAGTTGCCATTGTTATTAAGTGCAAGCGATATGGTAAATCGCTTTTTAATAACAAACTCCTGTCTGGACTAATTAACATCTTTAATATACCGTTTTACTTATGGATTAAGTTTGGATGTTGTATGGATATGATGTCAAATCCTGGTTTTGTTAAGGATCCTGAAAAATCCGATGAAGTATTTAGAGCTATGTTATTATATTTAAAAGAAAACAGCTTATTAACATTCATAAATGATTATTCAGAAAACATTGGATTATATGAATCTGCCACAATACTTCCGGCACTTCCTCATGCAACAATTGACTGTTCGTCAATGAGATCTATACAAGATTATACCAAAAACCATAAGAATATAAAGCGTAAAATCATGGTGTTTAAAAATAAACATGGGGAGTTTAAAAGGATTGACAAACAGCTAAATAAAGAACAGCTCAACTCACTAAAAAGATGCTTTCTATCAACCTCTGAAAAAAGCGTATTCTATTTACCTTATCAAAAACTTTATCTCAATGCAGCATTAACCACAAGTAGCACAAACCTTGAAAATGTTTATTATTTCATAGCCACAATAAATGATGAATTTATTGGCTATCAGGCTGCATTAAAAACCGGAAAATATTTAAATGCATTACATGGAGCCTTCGATCGCAACCTTAGAACCAATTACCATGCATATGATATACTGTTTGTAAAAATGACAGAATTTGCTCTTGAAAAAAAACTTCAAATCATTGACTTCGGAGCCGTAATTAATTATACAAAAGAGAAAATGATTAATAAGTCAAAAGAGATGTCATATTTCATTTATAGTAAGTACTCTATTATTCAGAAGGTCTTCAAGATTATATTAAAATTAACGAAAATTCAAGGTGCTGAGCAAATGAAATTCAGGCATAATGATAAAATCACAGTCCCTAAAAACCAAATCGCATTTTGATTAGCTGGTAATTTCCGGTAAAATGTCATAACTTGAATCAGCGATATTAAGAACGCTCCAGAAGACGTTAAACGCAATTTGGTCCAGTCCCTGCGGGCTCCTGAAACAAGCTTTCCCCTACCCGCCCTCAGAACGGAACTTCGTTTAACGCCGCATTAGCAAAAATTAAAATATGATTAAACATTTATTCAAATCAGCAACCGAACTTGCACTCCAAATTCAAAATGGAGAAATAAGTTCAACAGAAATTGTAAAAGAACATTGGGCCCAGATTAAAAAGTTCAACCCCAAATTAAATGCAGTTGTAATTTTGTTGGAAGAAGAAAGCCTGAAAGAAGCTGCCTTATGTGATGAAGAAGCAAAAGAGGGTAATTTTAGGGGGCCACTTCATGGTGTACCCTTTACAGTGAAAGAGCAGTTTTCCGTTAAGGGAACTAAATCTACATTAAACACAAAAAGATTAAAAGACTGGGTAGCTGAAGAAGATGCCCTGATTGTCAAAAGATTAAAAGACGCAGGGGCCATCTTGCTTGGGAAAACAAATATAGCCAAGGAACTTTTAGATTACCAGATAAGCGGAGACATTTACCCTGATGGTAAGAATCCATATAATACGGCCTATTCTCCGGGAGGAAGCAGTGGTGGTTCCGCTGCTGCCTTAGCCTCAGGAATGATTCCAATTGAACTTGGGGGTGACTTTGGTGGTTCCATTAGAGTCCCATCTAACTTTTGTGGTGTTTATGGTTTAAAAACAACTGTAAACACACTACCCGGGCAGGGTACAGCTCCCAGACAAAAAGGAGCAAAAGGATTTTTATTTGATATGGCTGTAAGCGGACCAATGGCAAGAACTCCGGATGACCTTGAACTTGTTTGGAAAGTCATTGTTGGTCCGGATAAAGGCGACAGATCAGTTCCTGACATTC
>CAYQME010000119.1:0-3521 GCA_964418645.1 uncultured Flavobacteriaceae bacterium | reverse complement strand
ATTTTACTGATCCTGCGTATTTAAACAATACCAATCCAGAATTACAAGCACTTATTGATTTGTATGGTACAAATGCTACCATATCCTTTTTAGAAGAAGTAAGTCCATATCATAGAGCTACAGTAACTGCACCTCCAACTATATTGTTTTATGGCGGACAAGACCCATTAGTACCTACTACTCAAGGTACAGATATGAGAGATAAATTGATAGAACTTGGAGTAACTCAAGAATTTACTTTATATGAAAACGAAGGTCATGGATGGGATGGCGCTAATGCAATAGACACTTGGTTGAAATTGAGAGCTTTTATTGAAAATTATTTAGAGTAACTTGAATATAAAATTTAACCAATCACATCTAACTTTGCAAAGCGTAATAGCAACTTTTTAACACCTCCATTTTCAAAGTTTATTTCGGCTTTAATATCGGCTCCTTTGCCCTCTATTTTAAGGACTTCACCCTTACCAAAACGCAAATGATTAACAATATTACCAACAACTAACTTACTATCAAACAAATTGGTGTTACCATTAGTCTTAGGTATTGGTTTTAAATGCTTCGGAGTACTAATTCTTACTTTTTCAGGTGGAGATTTTGTTGTTTGCTTTTTATTAAAACGGGTTTTATTTGCTGGTTTAAACCTAATTTTATTAGGTGCGATATCTCCAAAAATGCTAGCGTCTAGCATTGGGTTAATCCGCCGTTCTTCAATAGGCGTTAATACTTCCAAGTACTCCTCGTCAATTTCTTCAATAAATCTGCTAGGTTCTGCATCAATTAGTTTTCCCCAGCGATAACGTGTTAAAGCATAGGTTAAATAGGCTTGCTTTTCAGCACGTGTTAAAGCCACATAAAACAATCTGCGCTCCTCTTCCAACTCGCTACGTGTATTCATACTCATAGCACTTGGAAATAAATCTTCCTCCAACCCTACTATATACACGAAGGGAAACTCCAAGCCTTTAGCTAAATGAATAGTCATTAACGCGACTCTGTCTGTATCGCCTTTGTCTTTATCCAAATCGGTTGCTAAAGCTACATCTTCTAAAAACTCTGCTAACGACCCCGTTGCATCTGCCAACTCTTTTTGACCTTCAACAAAATCTTTCATACCATTCAAGAGTTCTTCAATATTCTCCATTCTGGTAACACCTTCAGGCGTCCCATCTTTGTTAAACTCCCGGATTAAACCACTTGCTTTGGCAACATGTTCGGCTAGTTCAAAAACATTAGCGGTTTGGTTCATTACTTGAAAACTCTCAATAAGCGTCACAAAATCTTGCAACTTACTTTTAGTCCCCGCATTTATTTTAATATCAATTTTATCTAAATGCTTTAACACTTCAAAAATAGAACGATTATAACCATTAGCAGCCACTATCAATCTATCAATAGTAGTTTGCCCTATACCTCTAGCTGGGAAATTAATAACACGTTTAATGGCTTCTTCATCTGCGGGATTAATAACCAGTCGCAAATAAGACAAAACATCCTTAATTTCTTTACGCTGATAAAACGACAAGCCGCCAAAAATTCGATACGGTATATCGCGTTTTCTCAAAGCATCTTCAATAGCACGAGATTGCGCATTGGTTCTATACAACACTGCAAAATCACTATTTCGCATTTGGTTTTGCATTTTATTCTCAAATATGGTGCTTGCAACATAACGGCCCTCATCTCCATCGGTTAAAGAGCGATGCACTTTTATTTTGGACCCTTCATCATTAGCTGTCCATACAACCTTATCGAGTTTGGTTTCATTCTTATCGATAATGGAGTTAGCTGCTTTTACAATATTTTTTGTAGATCTATAGTTTTGTTCTAACCGAAATACTTTTACATCATCATAATCCTTCTGAAAATTGAGGATATTATTAATATTTGCACCACGAAACGCATATATACTTTGAGCGTCATCGCCAACAACACAAATATTTTGAAACTTATCCGACAAAGCTCTAACAATTAAATATTGCGAATGGTTGGTATCTTGATACTCATCAACCAAAATATATCGAAATCTATTTTGATATTTTGCCAGTACATTCGGGAAACGTGTTAACAGCTCATTGGTTTTTAAAAGCAAATCGTCAAAATCCATAGCTCCTGCTTTAAAACAGCGCTCAACATATTCTTGATAAATATCTCCTAACCGTGGTCGCCTTGCCATAGTATCAGCTTCAATTAGCTCTGGATTTTGAAGATATGCTTTTACCGTAATTAAACTATTCTTATATGAAGAAATGCGAGAATAAATTTGCTTGTATTTATACACCTCTTTGTCAAGATGCATTTCTTTTATTATAGAAGATATTAAACGTTGTGAATCTTGCGTATCATAAATAGTAAAATTACTTGGATAGCCTAATCTATCGGCTTCAAAACGCAAAATTTTAGCAAACACCGAATGGAATGTTCCCATCCAAATATTTTTAGCTTCACTATCACCAACTATGGTCGCAATACGTGCCTTCATTTCTTTGGCAGCCTTATTGGTAAAAGTTAAAGACAATATATTAAACGGATCTACACCTTGATTCATTAAATAAGCAATGCGATATGTAAGCACCCGTGTTTTACCTGAGCCTGCTCCAGCTATAACAATCATAGGACCATCCTTTTGTAAAGTTGGTGCTAACTGTGCTTCGTTTAATTGATTTAAATAATTCTCCAAATTGCTCAATTTTAATGCGTGAATTTAGCTAATGTTAAGCGTATTTTTTAATGTAAATAGGATTAATTATAAACAATTCTAATTGCAATACAGTCTATAATAAAAATTTAAATATCTTTAAGGCTAAAATTAAATTTCTCCATGATTAAATTACAAATAACATTATAAATATAAATGCTTAAACAGATGAAAAAACTAATCCTAACCATCACAATTTTAACAAGTCTTATTGGATTTTCTCAACATAGTCTTGATTCAGACATTACTGATATTGAATCTAAAGTCATAGAGTGGCGACGATATTTTCATGAACATCCAGAATTATCAAATAGGGAATTTAAAACTGCTGAAAAAATTGCAACACATCTAAAATCTCTTGGAATAGAAGTACAAACTGGAGTTGCTCATACAGGAGTTGTAGGTGTTTTAAAAGGAGACCATCCTGGGAAAGTATTAGCCTTAAGAGCAGATATTGATGCCTTACCAGTAACTGAAAGAGCCGATTTATCATTTAAATCTAAAGTAACAAGTACTTTTGGTGGACAAGATGTAGGTGTAATGCATGCATGTGGTCATGATACACATACAGCCATACTTATGGGAGTTGCCGAAATTTTATCAAAAAATAAAGACAAAATAAATGGTACTATAAAATTTATTTTCCAACCAGCTGAAGAAGGAGCTCCAAAAGGTGAAGAAGGAGGAGCTTCACTAATGGTAAAAGAAGGTGTTTTAGAAAATCCAAAAGTAGATGCTATTTTTGGATTACATATTGGTTCTGGACAACCAATAAATACTATTGCATATAAACCAGGTGGCATGATGGCAGCTGCTCAACGGT
>CAYQME010000118.1:0-3749 GCA_964418645.1 uncultured Flavobacteriaceae bacterium | reverse complement strand
TCTGAAATGTATTATCACTATGATGCAAAGTATTTTTATACAAACTCATATGTCCAGTAAGTGTATGTGGACGCAAACTATGAATACTTAACACATTATCTATTTGATTATTAGGTCCTTTAATCTTTTTATAGATTTGTTTTAATTTTCCTGTAGCTTCTTCGAAATGGATAACTTTAATCCAGCTCATTTAATTCTATTTTTTGTACAAACACGAAATTACTGATTTATTGAGATATAGAATTATAAATTGGCATGAATATTGTAATATTTATAGTAGGTTATTAACATATATAAATGAAACATAAAGTAAACATGTTTTGCACATGTCACTAAAAAGAAACATTTACAAAGTATATACTTAAAGCCATTATATAAAAGCTGTCTCATTTCACAACGAGATGGCTTTTTTTAATACGCCTTATGTTAAGACAGTTTAACTGCAGTTCCGTAGGCAAGAATTTCAGAAGTTGCTTGCATTACCATAGAGGTTGTAAACCTGATATTCACAATAGCATCGGCATTCATTCTTTCAGCATCTTTAATCATACGAAGCATCGCTTGTTCACGAGACTGCTCCAATAATTTTGTATATTCATCAATTTCGCCACCAACAATATTTTTTAATCCTGCAAAAAAGTCTCTACCAATATGTCGCGCTCTCACGCTGTTTCCTCTTGTAATGCCTAATATTTCTTTAATCTCTTTGTTAGGAATTTTATCTGTTGTAGAAATAATCATTTTTTTTGTGTTTTAGTTTCAAAATATAAGTCGCTGACTTACTAAAGTTGTTACACTTTAAGGATTAGTATTCAATATTTTCTTTTTTTAACTGTTCTCGATACGATTTTATACTAAAAAATCACTCGAACTGACATTATTTACATAAGGGTAATTGAACAAAAGACCATTACTTTGCTACTTTCCATTTACTTAATTTGTTAAACCTTGGGATACTTATAGAAATAAAGCCAAATAATTTAACTAAAGCATTTATGAGAAATGGAACAAGGGAGGGTCTTGTTATATCTATAAACAGGCAATTTCTGGTTTTGTCTGTTAAGTTAAAAGATTGATGCAAAATAGTATCATCAAAAATGAATAGTGAACCATCTGTTTTCCATACATGTCGTTTATTGTTTACATCTATGTACGCATTGTCATCTACGTTATCATCAATATTAATTAAAACTCTTATGCCTGCTCTTAACCAACCAAAATGAGGACTGGTTTTACTTTGCGCCTTAAAACTTGAAACACCAATGGTTAAAATACGTTTAAATGGTTTATGAAATAGCTCACAGGGATAATTTGTATCTACATTGTGTCCATACCATTTATAAAATAACATGGTTCTGGCATCATTTGAATTTAAATCAAATAAGGTTTTATTAAGTTGCTGTTTTGGGCATTGCTCTAAAATATTTTTAATCTCTTCTTGATGTATTTTTGGCAATTGTTCTAGTTTATAGACTTGTTTATTTATAAAGGGTAAACAAATAATATCTATTACTGTGTTTAAAGGGCTAAATAACCATGCTAAGGTTCCATTTACTAAAAAATATTGTTTAAAAACAATCCACTTGTTTTTATTTTTATGTCTAAGAACATCATATAATCCAGTTAGTAAAAAAAAAGTTGGCAACGGCCAATAAAACCATCCAATAATAGCCAATGGAACGAGTCGTTTAAAAATACGCCTTAAAAGCTTTTTTGTTGACATAAAACTTTAAGATTGAAACTTTAATCAAAAAACTAGGTATATAACTAATGTACTTATAAAGATATAAAAAAAGAATAAGCACGAGGGTTTTTCACTATGAAATACATTTGATAATTTTTCACCTTATAAAAGAAAGCATTTCTATGTTTTCTTTTTAAAAGTACTTTTTTCTATGCGTTTGGCCTCTTTTTTTTGTTTTCCTGGGAATACGAGGTTTGTACTTGTAAAAGAGGTTCCAAACGTAATATGCGCATAATACACCTGACTTACAGCATCTTCAACTTGTTCTTTTGTGAGTTCTTTTAACGGATGAATAAAAACTGACCATAACACATCGTCCGAAATGGCATATTTTACGTCTAAAGCAGTATGAAAATTTGCCAATAATAATAAGGTTTTTGTGTCTTCGTCCAGCTGGTTGGTTTCTGTAATAGGCGAGATAATACGCATTCTATTATGTGCGGTATCTGTAAGGCAAACAAACATAACATCTTTAATTATAAATTGCCATCTGCCAGATGTTCCTTGTATGGTATCACTCATTGTTGTAAAAATGTTTTCAAGCGTCGCATTATCCATGTTTTGGGATAAAACAGAGTGCGTACTAAAAACAAGTACTAGAATTATTGTAAATCCTTTCATACTAAATAGTGTTGGTATAAGTAACATAAGTCGAAAAGAGTTTATAAAACCTACAAGGAGTAATAGGGTTTTAAGTTTTTCTACACCTGATTGTTTAAACAGAACCTTGTAGAGGAAGTATTTTTTAACTCAGTTCTTTGTTACCCACAGCTATTTTTTCGATTTTAATTTCAAAAGTTCAGTCGCTTTATGAAAGTCAAAGTCAACTCGTTGTTTATTTTTATCAAATATTATTGTAGTCGGAAAAGCGACAACATTATAGTCAGTTTGAATTTTAGAATTACTGCCAGCATAGAGGTTTATCCATTCAATACTGTCCTTTTCTGATGCTCTTTGCCATTTTTTCATTCCATCATCTACACTAATAGATACTATTTCAATTCCATTTTCTTTTAATTCTCTATAATGTTTTTTACTTTCTTGATTAAATTTTCTACAAGGTGCGCAACCTGACCACCAAAAGTCTAAAACTGTAAATTCGTTTTTTGAAATAATTTCAGCTAAATGAGTTTCTTTTTCCTCAATATTGGGTAAACTAAAATCCATAAATTCCCTACCAAAATTTTTGTTGTTCATTCTTTTTATATGTGAACCTACGACCGTATAATCTGGTGAATTTATGTATGAATTATCAATGCTATTAAAATAATCATTAATCGATTTCTTATGTTCTTTACTCATTTCATTTAGGTCAAAAACAAATCTGTCATCAAAAATGTATTTTAGATTATTTAAGCCAATAATCGTGTTCTTCTTATCGCTGAAAATTTCTGTGTTTATTTTGATTACATTTTCTCTGACTTTAGGAAAAACATATTTTCTCAAACTATCCATTAGAATGCTATCTCTTGGATTATAAGACAATCCATTATAAGCTTCCCAATATTTATCTTTGTTTTTTTGATAGAAACTGTTGATTCCATTGTCGGTAAACGACTTTTTGGAAAAGTATAAATTTCCATCTCTTTCATCAACAGTAACATCTATTCTTAAAGTATCTTTTGTTAAATAGACATCATAAACAGAGTACATTCCATTGAATTCTTCTAATTCATTATCGAAAGCAATTTCTGCTCTTTCTGGATTTGGTAGAGTGCCTTTAAACTCAAATGTACCATTGATAATTTCTGAAGTTAGTCGATTGTCCATTCCTAAACTTGGAATGTGAAGACCTAATTTATTTCCGTCTCCGTTTTTAGCTGTTCCAAGAATAACGAATTCAACTTCAGAGCTTTCTATTTCAACTGTTTTATTCTCTTTTTTGCAAGAAGTGAAAATCAGAAAAAAAAATATTAATGTTATCTCAAAGTTTTTTTTCATAATTGTGGGTAACTAAGGGTTAAACGTAGTTCTATAATTTTTGAGTAAATATAAAGAATTTGCT
>CAYQME010000117.1:0-4009 GCA_964418645.1 uncultured Flavobacteriaceae bacterium | reverse complement strand
TCTGCATTAAACTGTCTGATGCTACCAGAATGGATTCCATCACTTTTTAAAGTTTCGTCTTGAACAGCCATACCATTCATAATATATTTCCATCTCCAAATCATATCAATAGGATCCGCCCAAGTGCCATCTTGGTTTCTAGAAATCGATTTACAATCACATTTACCTATCATTTCTTGGTAATCTTTAATTTGTTCTGGTGCTTTGGGGTTTGGTAAACCGTAAGGGAATTCATTTGAAGTATCATATTCATATTGTGCAAATACATGACAAGATAATAATATGCTTAAGCAAACTAAATAGAGTTTTGTTTTCATGTGTTTAAAATTTTTTGTGGTTATGCTTACAAAAAATTTCTGCACAGCATGGAACCACTTCGTTTTCACAATGAATTTATTTTAATCAATCCCTTGAGTTATTTTTTGATTAAAAAAATCCATGTTCGTTTCATAATGATGAATTTTGTTTTCAATAAAACAAAGCAAAAAAGCGATAACAGTCTTATAAAATGCAGAGAATAGATGGTTATTTGCAGTAAGCTTAGTTAATAATATGATAAAAAATTATTCTATAAAATTTTTAACCATTTTTAAGTTGCTTTTAGATATTGGGATTTCAGTATTATTATTTAAAACTAATTTTGGAGTATTAGATAAGTTTAGTTCTTTTACCATATCCATATTAGCAATAGCTTTCCTATGAATTCTTAAAAAATTATTACTTAATTTACTATCTAAAGCTTTTAATGTACTGCGCATAGTATAACAAGAGTCTTTATTTGTATGAACTTTTACACAATAATCATCAGCTTCAATCCAGTAAATATCAGTAACAGGTATAATTTTTCGTTTATTGCCTATTTTAATATTTAAAACCGAGGTTTTATCATCATTATATTTACTGAGTTGTTGGTAAAGATTGTTGTTTGTCTTTTTTAATTCTGAAAGTTTTTCAACCTTAACTTGTAACTCTTCATTAGCATAATAAAAATGCATAATAATGGCAATTGCAATATAACCTAAAGTATAAATTGGCGCTTTTTGAAACGTAAAAAATTGAAAATAATCATTAGTAAAAGTAGATAAAGTAAAATTATCACCAGAAAAATACCATTGAATAATAGAAATAATAATAATATTAAAAAAAACCAAACCTAAAATTACTAATGCTAGTTTTAAAAGTCCAGGATAAGAAATGATTTTTGAAGATTTAACTTTTACATAAAAAACTAAAACTGCTGAAAGAATAATCCAAACAAACCATTTAAAGGCTTGATTTTTTAACACATATAAAAACGTAACATCATTGGCAAGATTAAAACGTTTTATGTAGTATAATTGCTGAAAAGTTTCAAAAGTGATAGCAATGCAGAGCACCAAAATTATTATAAATACACTTTGTTTAGAATTAGATAATTTGTTATTAAAATCTAACATTTAATGTTTTCTACTTTGTTTAATTGAAATATTTTGGATGTGATTTTTTGTCGATGTGCTTAACAAGTTAGTTAATTCTTCAAACTCACTTTTTTTAAGTTCTCTATAATCACCAACAGGAATATCTAATTTTATATTCATAATACGAATGCGTTTAAGGGTTTTTACTTCATAGCCTAAGTATTCGCACATTCGTCTAATTTGTCTGTTTAACCCTTGTGTTAAGATGATTTTAAAAGTATAACTATCAATTTTTTTCACCTTACATTTTTTAGTAACAGTATCTAAGATTGGAATACCATTGGACATTCGTTCTATAAATGTTTGAGATATTGGTTTATCAACAGTTACTAAATATTCTTTTTCATGATTGTTACTAGCACGAAGTATTTTATTGACAATATCGCCATCATCAGTAAGTAATATTAAGCCTTCACTAGGTTTGTCTAATCGTCCAATTGGAAATATTCGTTTAGGATAATTTATAAAATCAATGATATTATCTTTTTCAACACGAGTGTCAGTTGTGCAAACAATTCCAATGGGCTTGTTAAATGCTAAATAAACAAATCCTTTGTTTGTGTTTTTTATAAGTTTTCCATCAACAGATACAACATCGTCATTTCCAATTTTAGTGCCCATTTCAGGAACCACTCCGTTTATGGTGACCCGTCCAGTTTCAATGAGTTTGTCGGCCTCTCTTCTAGAGCAATACCCAGCTTCACTTAAGAATTTATTAATACGTTTTAAAGGTTCATCCATAGGAACAAAGATAAGAACTTTAGTTATCTATAAATTCTGAAATATAAGTTATTACAGATTTGTGATTTAATGAATGCCCGAGTTCTTTTGTTGAGATAAGTGTGCTGTTTTTAAAACTGTTTTTAATAAGAAGGGCATCTTCAAATGGAATGATATCGTCATTTTCATCATGAATAATTAAGCCTTTGAAAGTAGCTTCTTTAAGGAATTTAGCAGTTGAAAAATAATTAGGATATTTACCAAAACGCTCAAAAACTAAATTATTAATTTGTTTTTCTATACTCTTATTATATTGCATCATATCGACATATCTTTTAAAAACATCTTTTAATTCTGAAGGTGCGCCGAGCAAAATCATTTTATCTATGTTAGTAAATTGATATTTGTGATACGAAAAAACTGTAGCCATACCACCAACCGAATGCCCTATTAAAATATTTGGATTGAATTTTTTTACGACGACGTTAATAAACTCTGCATATAAAAGCGCATTAAAATTTTTGCTTCCTGACATTCCATGAGCAGGAGCATCTAAAGCAATTATGCTATAGTCTAATTTATGAATTGCATTTATAAACAGTATCCAACGTGCAGCATTACTTTCCCATCCATGAGCTAATAAAACAGTTTGTTTATTACCTAACCAATGATAGGTCATGACGGTATTATCTTTATAAAATAATTTTTCCTTTACCGAGGTGTTTAAAAAAGTGAATTGATCTTTAGTTATAGCTCCTTTTCTTGGCCTAGAAAATAAATTGAGCGCTTTTTTAGCAGCGTATTTTGAAGAGAAAATGCTTAAGAGATTTAAGTAAACGCCTACAATTTTAATAAGAACGGTCTTCATTTATTCTTCTCTATTAACTGCATCAATTGAGAATGCTGGTAAACAAATAGCAAGATATTCGCAAGGCTCAGCAAAGGGGTTAGAATATTGTATTTTGGTGTTTTTTTCTATTTTTATAGATTGTCCTGCTTCAAGAACAATAGTATCTCCATCAATAACAAATTGCTTTTTGCCTTTAATAATATAAGTGTATTCTTCAAATTCAGGAGTTTGAAAAGGTTCACTCCAACCTGGAGGAGCAATCATGTGAGCTATACTTACTTTTGTATTGCCATCAGTTACTTGACCAAAATGCTCTTCTATAAGCTTGCCATCAGTAGTTGGAACTACAAAAGGTGATTTTTGAATGATGTATTTTTTCATTGATATATTTTTTACTTTAAAGCTAGTAGAAACAGTTATTTTCCTGCCCAATACAGATAGAAATTTTTTATTTTTGAGTCATCTGGAATCTGAATGGCTTCAATTTTTAAGTTCATATCAAAACGCATACTTGCAGGTAACTCTTCTTTATCAATGATGAAATAGGCATTAATATCATTAACAGAAACTATAATACTACGTAGAGTGTTTTGAATACTTGAAATTTTATAATTATCCTTTATGGCTTTAAAGGAGCTATTTGCAGTTAACCCTTTTGAAGTCTTATAGCGTTTGTCTACAATTCTTATATCTTTTATTGTTGAGGTTGAATCTAAAGATTGCGAAGGGGTAAGGATTAATAATTGGTTGCCCGCTTTATCGTAAATAGTAATATCATTAATGCTACCAGTAAATTCATCCCCAGTTACATATTTAACAATAGAGTCGTTTACAAACACAGTTTCTAAATCTTTTACTTGGGTGGAATCATTTAAAAGTCCAATGCTTTGTTTGGAGACTAAAAAGGAGTCAATTTCTTTTTTACATGAGCTAAAAAATAAAACTATAATGGCAAGTAGTAAGATGTTTTTTTTCATTGAAT
>CAYQME010000116.1:2451-4039 GCA_964418645.1 uncultured Flavobacteriaceae bacterium | reverse complement strand
AACTATTTAAAAGCAGAATTTAAAAAAAGAGGCTATGAGACTGTTTTTATTCCAAATGTTCTAGAAATAAAAAATTACACCTTTTTAGAAAGAAAAATCGAAAGCCCTAAGCTATTATATGTAAGAGCATTTGATAAAATTTACAATCCAGAAATGTCAATAAAAGTTCTAAATAAACTACTTGAAACACATCCACAAGCGTTATTATGCATGATTGGTCCGGAAAAAGATAACTCTTTTGAATCTTGTAAAGCTCTAGTGAAATCATTACAACTTGAGAATCATGTTGAGTTTACAGGGAAGCTATCTAAACCACAGTGGCATAAAAAAGCTGAAGACTATAATATTTTTATCAATACTTCCAATATTGATAATACACCTGTAAGTGTTATGGAAGCTATGGCTTTAGGGTTACCAATTGTGTCAACTAATGTAGGAGGAATCCGTTTTTTGATAGACGATAACGTTAATGGAAAGCTAGTCGAAAGAAATAACGTTGATGACATGGTAAATGCTATAATTGAAATTTCAAATGATAAAAAGTTGACTAAAGCATTGGTTACAAATGCCAGGAAAAAAGTAGAACGTTTTGATTGGAAAATAGTTAAACAGTTATGGCATAATATATTAGAGTAATCCGTTGTGTATTTTGATTAATTGAACTAAGTTAATAGTCAGTTCGAGTGATTTTCAGTAGAAAATCGTATCGAAAACAGTTTATAAAAATACACAACGGGTTAGAGTAATAAAATTATACTAACTTGTTTTAACTTAGTATCTTTATAACAACAAATCTAACCATGACACCAAATAAGAAAATACATTTTGAAATTTCAGAACGTAAAGTATTATTACGATTTTTTGATATTATTGCGGTTTTAATTGGGTTATATGCTATTGGTTATAGTTTTGAGTTTGACTATTTTAAAATCACTAAGGAATATTGGTTTTGGTCTGTAATATTAAGCGTCTATCTTACCGTTTTTGGAACTATCTTTGAACTTTACAACTTAAAACAATCTAGTAAGTTAGATACTACTTTTAAAAATATAATTCTAACAGTATCAATTACTGTCCTTTTTTACTTACTAACTCCTATAGTAACACCAATATTACCAGAGAATCGACTGCAAATTATATATTTTTATTTAGCTATTGTAGCATCTGTTTTTTTATGGCGTATTGCGTATACAACGTTTATTTCATCACCACGCTTTTATAAAAGAGTATTAGTTTTAGGTGAGATTTCAAATGTTGAAAACATTGTTAAGACCTTTAGTACATCCGATCCAAATTATAAAATTGTTGGCTTTATTAATAGTGACAATACTCATAAAGATAGTATTAAGTTTACAGGATTAAAAGAATACAAGCAAGACGAACTCCAAAGTGTTATCAAAAAAGAGAGTATTTCAGAGATTGTAATTGCTATTAATGATTCTGATAGTATTACTCCCCAAATATATAGTGAACTTACTATACTCCTTGAGAAAGGGTTTACAATTAGAGAGTATACGCAAGTTTTTGAAGAAGTTACTAAGCGTGTTCCAGTGCAATTTGTTGGTAAAGATTTCTATAAATATTTTCC
>CAYQME010000116.1:0-2351 GCA_964418645.1 uncultured Flavobacteriaceae bacterium | reverse complement strand
GATATAAATATTATCGTAAAAACACTTAATACAATGATCTATTATAGAGGCCAATAAACAATTTAATTATACTTTTTTACTAAAATAAAGTACAAGAAAAATATATCTAACCAATAACGCAAACAATAAAGGAATCAATCCAATTGCAAAAACTTGTATACCAATTACCCAATGTAGTGTCATGAGGCAAAATAATATTATCAAGAATTTTAAATACTTGATGAACCATTTTTTTGACGACTTTTTATATAACTGATTTATAACAAAAAGATTAATTGGGAATGCCCACAAAAGGTTGTAGTTATTTGCCGTGGCACTATGATCGGTAGCAAACCATAGTAATAAAATAAACACTCCAATTAAACCAGTTATGGTGAATAAGACGATGTCTATCCATTTACTTTGTTTGTTATTTTTATAGTCAAGATACGTAATTATTAATAGGATTAGTCCAATAACACCAAATATCATTAGCGGACTTGTTAAAAATGATGAAGAAATAGGTTTCTCTCTCTTTTTAAATAAAATTCTCGATTGCTTTACTAAGAGTTTACCTGAATTTGAAAATGTAGCAGTCTCAAAAAACGTATAGATGAATTTTGGTAAAAACATATGTTCTTCAGCTGTAGCTCTTTTATCTATTACAGAACCTAACGCGACATCAATACCTAGACTTCCCCAAGAATTTTGATTTAAATGACTATGAATTAATTGTCTAAAAGTTTTTGGTGTAAACCCATCAGGTTCACTAAACATTAAATGGTCATTTAAGCCATTGTTAATAACATCTTTTATTCTCGTGGCGCAGTTATCATAGAAAAAATCGTAGAGATAATATCTGTTTTCAGGTTTGGCATTATTCAATAAAAAAGCAAACAGTTGTAATTTTTCACCCTGCGATAAGTTTAAAATCTGCTCTTTAACCGTTCTGTTTTGAGCAATATAATATTCAAAAAAATCTGAATATGCATTTGCTGCTAATTTATAGTTGAGCTTTCCTTGGGCAAACTTTAAATAAAAACTAGGTGTGTCAAAATCATAAACACCATAGTTAAAAACAACATCTAAATATTTAGCCTTGTCTTTAACTCTAAATGCACTGTGGCCAAAGGCATCATTTAATGATTTCCCAGGACCAATAGTTAATACGCTTATTTCTGCTTCAGAAGATAATTGTTGTTCTTGAGCATTACTAAAATAAGAAAATAAAAAAAGTAATAATATGGATAGGTTTAGCTTCATAGATTATCTAAAAATACTAAAATCTAATTTTAGTGAAAATACGTTAGAATACAATGCGGCACTTTGGTCGCCAATATCTGTAAATGCATAGTCAATTTCAATACCTCTATATTTAAACCCCACGCCAAAATTAGGTTGAAATGTTACTTGCTCACTATTATCAATCTGAATTTCATTTTGAAAATTTCCCACTCCAGCTCTAAGAAATACCATGTCTGTATAGTCAACCTCAAAACCAAGAGCAGGGTTAATACTCGCAAAAGAGGATGAAATAATGTCATTGTTTTGTGCAAATCTAATATTTAAGTCAAGCTCTGTTCTAAGTGAATAATCATAATTAAAAATAAACTGTTTAGAAATGCCTAATTGTAATTTTGGTAAGGTTATTTCGGTAGTTTCTGGTGCTTCTTGGTTTTGTCCGGGAATAGCTGCTTGTATGTCGGCGAGTTTATCTGCATCAATAGCCCATGAATTAAATGTAGTTGTGATATCTCTAGCCATTAATCCAAATTTCCAGTCATTTTTTTCGAACTGGATACCCAAATCAAAACCAAAGCCCCATGAGGATGCAAAATCTCCAATAACACGTCTAATTATTTTTGCATTTATACCATAATTTAGACCTGGAACAGGAAGCCTTCTTGCATAAGAAAAGGTAATACCGTAATCTGCTGCCGAAAACAAATTAATACGATCAAAATTCACGTTACCTTGGTCGTCTATAAGTTGTGTTGTATCTAAAATATCATCGACACCAAAGCGAATAATTGAAATACCAATAGCACTTCTATCATCCAACGGTTTTGCAAAAGCAATGTAATTGTAATTAGCAATGTTGGCAAAGTAGCTAGAGTGCATTAACGCCATTTGATTATCCTCAAGATTTACTAAACCGGCAGGATTCCAGTATCCCGAATTTACATCTCCAGTATTAGCAACTACAGTATTACTCATACCAAGTGCCGCAGCATCAACGCCAATATTCATAAATTCATTAGAATACTTTCGTGTGGTTTGTGCAAAAATTAGTGATGCACTTAATAAGAGGATAATAGCAAAATACTTTTTCAAAGACAAATTCTTTTGTACAAAGATGCACATAATTTTTC
>CAYQME010000115.1:0-4199 GCA_964418645.1 uncultured Flavobacteriaceae bacterium | reverse complement strand
CGCCCTGGGCACGATTTAAGATACGCCATTGATGCCTCTAAAATTAAAAATGAGTTAGGATGGCAACCCACCGTAACTTTTGAACAAGGTCTTAAAAAAACAATACATTGGTATTTAAATAATAAAGAATGGTTACGCAATGTTACCAGTGGAGAGTACAAAACATATTATAATAAGCAGTATAATAAAGATTAAAAAAGGATAAAAAGTTAAAAGGTTATAGAAAGTGATAAGAATTGAATAAAATAACATCCCATAAAGATTTAAAGGTTTGGCAGGAATCTATGAATTTAGTAACAGAAATTTATAGTATTTCAGAAAGGTTTCCTAATCATGAAGCATATGGTCTTATTACTCAATTACGAAGAGCAGCGGTTTCAATACCTTCAAATATTTCTGAAGGCGCAGGAAGAAAAGGAAAGAAAGAATTTAGTAGATTTCTTTTTATTGCCTTAGGCTCACTCTCTGAAGTTGAAACTCAATTAGAAATTGCATTTAGACTTGATTATATCAAAGACATAGAAGAAACAAACAAAAAGATATTTTTTATTAGAAAAATGCTAGCAAACTTAATAAAAAGTTTAAAATGAAGCTTTTTAATCATATAACTTTTATAACTATTTAGCTGTTAAATATGAAAGGAATTATATTAGCTGGAGGCTCAGGCACAAGGTTGTACCCGCTTACTAAAGTGGTAAGCAAACAGTTGATGCCTATTTACGACAAACCAATGATTTATTACCCGTTAAGCACTTTAATGTCTGCAGGCATCAATGAGATATTGATTATTTCCACATCTAAAGACACACCTAGATTTAAAGAACTTTTAGGAGATGGTAAAGACTATGGTTGCTCTTTTAGCTATGCAGTTCAAGAAGAACCCAGGGGTTTAGCTGAAGCATTTCTTATTGGAGAAACCTTTATTGGAAAGGACAAAGTAGCTTTAATTTTAGGAGACAATATTTTTTATGGCTCGGGGTTACAACAATTATTACAAGCAAACAATAACACTAACGGTGGGACTATTTTTGCGTACCACGTTCAAAACCCCAAACAGTATGGTGTGGTTGAATTTGATAATAAAAATAAAGCCATATCAATAGAAGAAAAACCAAAACAACCTAAATCTAATTTTGCAGTTCCGGGAATTTATTTTTATGACAACTCAGTTGTAGACATTGCAAAAAACATCATCCCAAGCAGTAGAGGTGAATTAGAAATAACAGATGTTAATAAAGCCTACTTAGAAAAGGGCAACCTAAAGGTACAGGTTTTAGATAAAGGCACTGCGTGGTTAGATACAGGGACTTTTAACTCATTAATGCAAGCCTCGCAATTTGTGCAAGTTATAGAAGAACGCCAAGGCTTAAAAATAGGATGTATTGAAGAAGTTGCTTTTAAAAAAGGATTTATAAACAAAGACCAGCTACTTGATCTCGCAGAACCATTACTTAAAAGTGGTTATGGTAAATATTTACAACTATTAGTGTAAACATGAAATTAGAAGAAACACATTTAAATGGATGTTTTATCTTATCGCCTAAAGTATTAGAAGATGACAGAGGCCTTTTTTTTGAAAGCTTTAACCATAAATCATTTGAAGAACTAATAGGGTTTTCGGTCAATTTTGTTCAGGATAACCAATCGGTTTCTAAAAAAGGCGTATTACGAGGACTTCATTTTCAATCAGGACCATTTGCACAGGCCAAACTAGTAAGAGTTGTTAAGGGGAAAGTTTTGGATGTTTGTGTAGACTTAAGACCAGACTCTAAAACGTTCGGTAATCATTTTTCAATTATTTTAGACGACAAGGAAAACCAACAATTATTTATTCCAAGAGCTTTTGCTCATGGGTTTGTAGTTTTAGAAGACAATACTATTTTTTCTTATAAATGCGATAATTACTATAATAAAACTTCAGAAAGCGGAATTTTATATAATGACTCCAGATTAAACATCGATTGGAGCCTCTCCGAAAGCCAACTTTTACTCTCCGAAAAAGATAAGCAATTACCAACCTTTGAGTCTTTATTTAAATGAGAATAAAAGTATTAGTTACAGGATCTAAGGGACAACTGGGTCAAACGATACAACAATTGTTTGGTTTTCAAGACGAAAACATGGAGTTTACTTATGTTTCAAAAAAAGAACTAGACATTACAGATAAAAACCAGGTAGATTCTTTTTTAAATCAACATAAGTTTAACTATTGCATCAATTGCGCCGCCTATACAAATGTTGAACAAGCTGAAAAAACACCAGAAATTGCATTTAAAGTAAATGCCGAAGGAGTTAAACATTTAGCCCAGGGATGTCTTAAAAACAATACCGTTCTAATCCATGTTTCTACAGATTATGTTTTTGATGGCAAGAAAAAGAAGCCTTATACTGAAGATAATGTACCAAACCCAATAAACGAATATGGTAAATCTAAACTTTTAGGTGAGCAAAATATACAGAGGATTTTAAGCAACTATTTTATTATTAGAACCTCTTGGCTATATTCTAAAGAGGTTGGACATAATTTTTATAAAGCCATCATCAATAAAATTAATAACAAACAAGAATTGAGGATTTTAACATCTCAAAAAGGAACACCAACCAACTGCGAAGAGCTTTCTAAATTTATGGTAACCTTAATAAAAACGCAGCAATGTAATTTCGGAATATATCATTTTAGCGCTTTAGGGGAGGCTACCTGGTATGATTTTGCATTAGAAATAGCAAAGCATTTTAAATACAATACAATTTATCCTATTAAACCCTCGGAAGAACCTGAGCAAAAAACAAAGCGCCCTCTTAATAGTGTTCTAAACAATGATAAATCAAAATCAATATACCCATTGATAAAGCATTGGAAGGATGTGCTAAATGAAACATTAAAAAGAAGTTAATAAATTTTAAGGTCTTCTATATAATAGTATTTTACACAAGCCCAAAAAAACTTACATTTGTATATCTTAAAGCCCCAATCTAAAACAGTTGCAGTTTGGGACTTTTCTATTAATTATTTTAAAGCAAATCGAGATGCAAAAAAAAATAGCCTTAATTACTGGAGTTACTGGTCAAGATGGCGCATATCTAAGTGAATTCCTTTTAAAAAAGGGCTATGAAGTTCATGGTATAAAACGACGTTCATCATTATTCAACACTGGGAGAATAGATCATTTATATCAAGATCCGCATGTTGAAGACCGCAATTTCTTTCTGCATTATGGCGATTTAACAGACAGCACTAATTTAATTAGAATTATTAAAGAAGTACAGCCCGACGAAATATATAATTTGGCAGCAATGAGTCATGTTCACGTATCTTTTGATATGCCAGAATACACGGCTAATGCTGATGGAATTGGCACCTTAAGAATTCTTGAGGCATTAAGGATACTTAATTTAGAAAAGAAAACAAGAATTTATCAAGCATCAACCTCAGAGTTGTATGGTAAAGTTCAAGAGGTGCCTCAAACCGAAACCACGCCATTTTATCCGAGAAGCCCTTATGCCGTAGCAAAAATATATGCCTATTGGATTACAGTAAACTATCGTGAAGCTTATGGGATGTTTGCTTGTAATGGTATTTTATTTAATCATGAGTCTCCAATACGTGGCGAAACATTTGTAACTCGTAAAATTACCAGAGCAACCTCACGAATTGTTTTAGGATTAAAACAAGATAAAATATTTTTAGGAAATCTCGATGCCAAAAGAGATTGGGGGCATGCCAAAGATTATGTTAGAATGATGTGGATGATTCTTCAAGCTGATGACCCAGAAGATTGGGTAATCGCTACCGGAAAAACAACATCGGTAAGGGATTTTGTGAAAATGTGTTTTGCTCATGTGGGGATAGAATTAGAGTTTAAAGGAACAGGCAAAAAAGAAAAAGGATATATCAAGACGTGTAATAGAGTCGATTATCAGTTAGAAATTGGGAAGGAAGTAGTAGCGGTTGACGAAAAATATTATAGACCAACAGAAGTTGAACTGCTTATTGGAGACGCTTCAAAAGCTAGAGAAAAATTAGGTTGGATTCCAGAATACGATTTAGAAGGCTTAGTTGAAGATATGATGAATAGTGACCTTAAACTTATGAAAAAGCAACAATATTTGCTAGATGGTGGCTATCGCATCAAAAATTATTTTGAGTAAATAATCAATGTCATTACGAAGGAGGAACGACTGAAGTAATCTGTTTACGG
>CAYQME010000114.1:0-4272 GCA_964418645.1 uncultured Flavobacteriaceae bacterium | reverse complement strand
ACCTTCTTTTGTAGAAGTGCTTCCTGTAGATGCAACCGTAGAATGTGATAGTGTTGTCCCAACTGCTGATGTATTAACAGCTACCGATAATTGCGATACTAACAATATCAAAGTAGAGTTTAACGAGGTAAGAACAGATGGTTCTTGTAGTTCTGAGTATACTTTAACGCGTACATGGACTGCCATTGATATTTGTGGTAATCAAGCAACACACACTCAAATAATTTCTGTAACTGATAGTACAGCACCGATTGTAACTACAGAGTTCGAAACAGAAATATCAGTAATGTGTGGTGAAATTCCAGGTGTACCTGAATTAGAATTTGAAGATGCTTGTGCTTCTGAAATAACTGTAACCTTTGAAGAAACTTCAACTGATGATGGTTCTAGTCAAAATTATGAAATAGTTAGAACCTGGACAGTTACAGATGAATGTGCTAACGAAGCCATCTATACACAGACAATTTTTGTGACAGTAGATGCTAATGTTACTGGTAGCAATACTGAATTATGTATTGGTGATGATTTCAATTTTAACCTCTTTGATTTATTAAGTGGTGATTTTGATACAGGTGGAACTTGGGAAATAACTTCAGGGAATGCTACTATTGATGGAAACTTGTTCAATCCATTCGAACTAGAATTAGGTACTTATACTTTTACATATACCGATAATATTAGTGAGTGTACAAGTGTAACTGACGTTAGTATTACTTTAAATGATGATTGTGTTGTATTAGCATGTAGTGATCGTGATGGTGTAATTATATCCAAAGCTGTTACTGCTAATGGTGATCAATATAATGAGTACTTCACCGTCACAGGAATAGAAGGATGTGGGTTTACTGTTGAAGTTCAAATATTTAACCGCTGGGGTGCAAAGATATTTGAATCTAGTAACTATCAAAATACCTGGAATGGATTAGCACATAGCAGCTCTGTTGGAAACTCTGATAAAGTACCAACTGGAACATATTATTACATTATAAATCTAAAAAACAGTGGATTGAAACCTTTTGCAGGACCAATTTACGTAGGAACCAAATAAATTTAACCTATCATGAAAAAGTTTATTAAGTTTAACATTATTGCCATTATATTGCTTAGCTCTTACTCAGCTATAAGTCAGCAATTACCACAGTTTACGCAATATATGTATAATACAATTTCAATAAATCCTGCATATGCTGGAAGTAGAGAAACACTTAGTCTAGTTGGACTTCATAGAAGCCAATGGGTAGGACTTGAAGGTGGACCAACTACCCAAACATTTTCTATTCATTCTCCTATGAGAAATGAAAAGGTTGGATTAGGATTGTCTTTCATTAATGATGAATTAGGGTTTGAAAATTTTACTTATATCTATGCGGATTTCTCATACACAATTCATGTAAGTGCAAAAACGAAGTTAGCATTTGGATTAAAAGGTGGATTTACATCCTATAGTATCGACCAGGAATTGAGAAATGCTGAACCTAACGATCCTGCTATTTTTGGAATTGAGGATAGATGGAATCCCAATATTGGTGCAGGAGCATTTTTACATACTAACAAATGGTATTTTGGATTATCTGCTCCTAGAATTCTAAGTACAGACTATACTAAAAATGATAATTATGCAGCTTTAGAAAGAATTAGTTATTATTTTACTGGAGGCTACGTTTTTGATGTAAACAAAACGGTTAAGTTTAAGCCAGCATTTTTAGTAAAAGCTACTAATGGAGCTCCTATCTCTTACGATTTAACAGCTAACTTTTTATTCAATGAAAAATTTTGGTTAGGTGCTGCATATCGATTTAATGAATCTGCCGGAGCATTTGGTGCAATTGCTGATTTCCAGGTATCCAAACAATTAAGAATAGGTTATGCTTATGAGCATCCTATCTCAGATATTAGACCTTTTTCTAATGGAACTCATGAAATTCTGTTAATGTTCGAGGTCTTTAAAAGCAAACGTGTAAAATCTCCAAGATACTTCTAAAAAATGACAACCATGAAAACAAAAGTTTTACTTATACTATTAGTTCTTTGCAGTTCATTAACTTTTGCGCAAAGAAAAGTTGCAGATAAATTCTTTGAAAACTATGCTTATGTTAAAGCTAGTGAATTTTATGAAGAAGCTGTAAAAAACGGAGATGATAGCGAGCATGTACTTACTAGACTAGGAGATTGCTATTATAACAATTCTAATTCTAAAAAAGCAGCTCTTCCATATCAAAAAGCTTTAAATAAGTATCCAAATATTAATCCTGAATATATATACAAATATATACAGGTACAACGTAGTTTAAAAAATTATAAAGAAGCTAATGTTTGGTTAAAAAAGTTTAAAGAATTACAAAGTGGTGATAGTCGTTCTACTATTATTGATATTAGCAAATATGAAGAATTATCTTCTATGGAAAAAGTATATATCGAAGTTACTAATCTTGAAGAGATCAATACAAAAAATTCAGATTTTGGTGGTTTTGAATATAATGGTAAACTATTTTTTGCTTCAGCTGGAAATACTAATGATGATTCTAAAAATAAAATATATACTTGGAATGAAGAACCTTACTTAGATCTTTATCAAGCAGATGTAAGCGAAACTAATGGTGTTAAATCCTTAAGCAACGTTAATTCTATTAATGTGGCTAGCGTAAACACAGATTTTCATGAAGCTTCAGTGGCTATTACAAACGATGGTAAGACTATTTATTTTACAAGAGACAACCTCAATAAACGTGACCGTTTAGATTATGATAAGGAAGGAACAACACATTTAAAAATATTCAAAGCTTCTTTAGATAATGGTACGTGGTCCAATATTGAAGAACTACCTTTTAATAGTGAGAATTTTTCTGTAGGACATCCAGCATTAAGTCCGGACAATAAACAACTATATTTTGTTTCCGATCGTTTCCCTAAAGATTTTCAAAAATTAGAAATTAAAAATAATGGTAATAATAAAGGTGCCGATATCAATGACACCGATATTTATGTGGTAGACATACTTGAAAATGGAAATAAGTATAGTACTCCTCTCAATTTAGGCTCTTCAATTAATACAAATGGAAGAGAAATGTTCCCATATATTGCTAAGGATAGTACACTTTACTTTTCATCTGACGGTTATTTAAACTTAGGATTATTAGATATATATAAGTCTGATATTATCAAAAATGCTAACGCTAAACCTAAAAATTTAGGAGCCCCATTTAATAGTAATGCAGACGACTTTGCTTTTTTCATCAATTCTGATACTGATTCAGGATATTTTTCCTCAAATAGAGAAGGCGGGAAAGGAAATGACGACATTTATAGCTTCACATCTTACGAATGCAAACAAACTGTAAGTGGGATAGCTCGTGATGCTAAAACACATTTACCTTTAAATGGCGCAACAATTAAAATTATAAATGAAAACGGTAAAATTCTTCAAGAAGTAATTACCGATGCCGATGGCTCATATACGTATGAAGTTGAATGTAATAAAGCCTATAGTATCTTAGGATCTAAGCCTGACTATAAAGATGATTTGAAACATATGATTGCTGGAAGCGAAAATAATTTCAAACATAATGTAGATCTTAATTTAATACCACTATGTGATGATGCTGAAATCGTAATCAATCCTATTTTCTTTGATTTCGATAAATGGAATATTCGTACCGATGCTAAATATGAACTTGAAAACATTGTAAGCGTGTTGAGAGATCACCCTGAAATTGTGATTAAAATAGAATCGCATACCGATAGTAGAGGTCGGGACAATTACAATATGAAATTATCTGACCGAAGAGCAAAATCTACTAGAGATTATTTGCTGTCTCGTAATATTGATCCTAATCGTATTGAAAGCGCCATAGGTTATGGTGAGTCAAGATTACTTAATGAATGTAGTAATGGCGTAAAATGCTCTAAAGAAAAGCATCAAATAAATAGACGATCAAAATTCTTAATAGTCAAAGGAAAATGTAAAGAGTAATAATGTTATTATCTTCCCTGCTTAATGTTTGAAGAATAGTATTTACTTATTGGTTGGTTGTAAATCCTTAAATAACTTATTACTTATTAAGCCATTCCCCTCGGAATGGCTTTTTTATGTCGATACATTTAATAAATATAAAGTTATTTAGAGTTAGAGACCAATGGTCCACTTCGTTGGACCTACGTAAAATACGTGCTGATGCACTATTCATTTTACTTCATTGGTCTCTAACGTCCTGCGTCAATAGTGCTTTGCTTTAACCACTAAAACAAGTAAACTTGTTTGTGGTCCGCAACTCC
>CAYQME010000113.1:0-4431 GCA_964418645.1 uncultured Flavobacteriaceae bacterium | reverse complement strand
TTGATAAGGTCAAGCCAGTTTTGTTGCTTAAGTATTAAATCTCCTCATTTTGTCTGCGCTCTACATAGTCATCATAGGCGTTTTTTCCTTCTTCTTCCCAATATTCATCATAGAATTTCCATTTCGCAAAATCGCGTTTTGAAGCATCACCATACTTCGCCTTATACTTTTCATTAAAACGTTTGCGAAATTTGCTGTACTTTTTATTTGATCGACGACTTCTAAAACCACCAAACAAAAATTTAGCTAAAATAATTATGCCTACAGCTTGCCAATAATTAATTGTTGTTAGCCCAAAAATTTCAGGCATTAACCAATTCCAAAGCCACATAATAATTAAACCTGTTAGCAAAGCAAATCCTATGGCTGCAAAAATTCCTAATACAAACCAACTGGCTACGGTTGCATAAGTTCTGGTTCTCATCCTGTGTTTATAATACTGTGTCATTTTTATAAATTTTAATTAATACTATCTTTTTTATGTTCTAATTGTTTAAATAATAATGAAAGCGCTCTATGCCGTCTAGACATCAAGGTGCCTTCGGGAATTCCTGTTTCAAGGGACCATTCTTTATACGTAAATCCTTCAAAATCTATGGCAATAATGATATCTTGGTAAAAGGGTTTTAAATTTAAAATAGCTTTTTTTAATGCAACTATCATTGTTTCTGAATATGAATTGTCTGGTGCTCCATAATACAATTCTGCAAATTCAATTAAGTCCCTTTCATTTTCAGCGGCAATGGAATGTTTTTTATTTTTAGTTCTCATTACATCAATAATTTTATTTTTAATTGAATTGTAAACAAAACCAGCAACATTATTAATGGGTGATAAACTGTCTGATCGAGAGAAAATTTTTAAAGCAACATCTTGAATAATATCTTCAGCATCACGATCAGCAGCATCCTTAATCCTTGAATTTACATAGGCTTTAAGCAAATGATATTCTTCTTTAAAAAATATTTTAAATTTCTTATAATTTCCTGTTTCCGAAATCATTAAAGCGTTTTTAAACCCGTCTTCACTTATAAAGACGACGTTTTACAAAGCTATTGCATTTATTAAAATATTTTACATAGTTAGTTAGAAAAGACAAGTACATTTTGTTGCCCAAACTCAAAGCGTTCCCTATCTTTGCAGCCCAAAAACTGGACAATACTATGAGTAAGAAAAAAGACATAACTTTTGATGCATTAATTGAAATACCAAAAGGAAGCAGAAACAAGTATGAATACGATTTTGTACTCAATAAAATTAGATTTGACAGGATGTTATTTTCATCCATGATGTATCCTGGAGATTACGGATTTATTCCAGAAACTCTAGCCTTAGATGGTGATCCTTTAGATGTGTTGGTAATGGGAACAGAGCCTACATTCCCAATGTGTGTTATGGAAGTTAAACCCATAGGAGTGTTCCACATGGCAGACGAAAAAGGACCTGACGAAAAGATAATATGTGTCCCAGTTTCTGATCCTATTTGGAGTAAACGTGATGATATTAGTGATATAAATCCACACCGATTAAAAGAAATAGAACACTTTTTTGAAGTCTATAAAGACCTAGAAGAAAAGAAAGTAGATGTTGGTGGTTGGGGAAATGCAGAAGAGGCTGTAAAAATATACAATCAATGTATAAAAAGACACGATGAGAGTGACCACAAAAAAAATAGAACATTTACCATATAAATAGTTTTGTTTCAAAGCGACTTAGCCATCTTTATTATTAAAGGGGGCTTTTTTTATCTGCTATAATTTACTATTTTTGGCGCATTCAAAAATAAATAACTAACATATGGAATTATTAATAAAATTTTTACCAGCCTTCGGTGTTTTAGCACTACTTTTTGTATTCTTAAAGAATGTTTGGGTGTCTAAACAAGACGTAGGAGATGATAAAATGGCACGAATCGCCAAAAATATTGCTGTAGGAGCAATGTCCTTTTTAAAAGCTGAATACAAGGTTTTAGCAATTTTTGTTGCCGCAGTAGGAGCCTTATTATATTTTAAAGGCTCTACAGAAGCAGGATCTAGCGGAATGATAGCTGTATCGTTTGTTGTAGGTGCAGTTTGTTCTGCTCTAGCAGGATTTATTGGAATGAGAGTAGCTACTAAAGCAAATGTAAGAACTACACATGCTGCAAGAACCTCTTTAGGACGCGCTTTAGAAGTTGCTTTTGCTGGAGGTGCAGTAATGGGATTAGGTGTAGTTGGATTAGGTGTACTTGGGTTAAGTGGATTGTTTATGATTTACCAAGGGATGTGGTCTGGAGCAGAAAATTTACCAATGGTATTAAATGTACTTTCAGGATTTTCATTAGGAGCTTCATCTATTGCTTTATTTGCACGTGTTGGAGGTGGTATTTATACTAAAGCTGCCGATGTTGGAGCTGACCTTGTTGGAAAAGTTGAAGCAGGTATCCCTGAAGATCACCCATTAAATCCAGCGACTATTGCTGATAATGTTGGTGATAATGTTGGTGATGTTGCAGGTATGGGAGCCGATTTATTTGAGTCTTATGTAGGTTCAATAATTGGTACAATGGTATTAGGAGCATTTATTATAACTCCAGATTTTGCTGGTCTAGGTGCTGTGTATTTACCATTGGTATTAGCAGCTGTTGGTATTATTATGTCTATACTAGGAACATTTTTTGTAAAAGTAAAAGATGGAGGAAACCCTCAAACAGCACTTAATATTGGTGAGTTTGGTTCTGCGATATTAATGGTTATAGTATCTTATTTTATAATTAATATTTTAATTCCAGAAACTGTAGAAGAATTACCTTTTGGAGCTATGGGTGTGTTTTGGGCTACTATTGCTGGTTTAGTAGCGGGATTAGCTGTTGGAAAAATAACAGAATATTATACAGCAACAGGGAAAAAACCTGTTATGTCTATTGTAAAACAATCTGAAACGGGATCTGCAACAAACATAATTGCTGGTTTAGGCGTTGGTATGATGTCTACAATGATTCCAATTCTTTTAATTGCTGCAGCGATTATAGTGTCTCACCATTATGCAGGATTATATGGTATTGCCATTGCGGCAGTAGGAATGTTAGCAAATACAGGAATTCAATTAGCTATTGATGCTTATGGACCAATTTGTGACAATGCAGGAGGTATAGCTGAAATGGCAGAATTACCAAAAGAAGTGCGCCAACGTACAGATAAGTTAGATGCTGTTGGAAACACAACTGCAGCTGTAGGTAAAGGATTTGCAATTGCTTCTGCGGCTTTAACGGCCTTGGCATTATTTGCAGCCTTTATGAAAACGGCAGGCGTAACAGCTATTGATGTATCTCAACCTAAAATTATGGCAGGATTATTAGTTGGAGGCATGTTACCTTTTGTGTTTTCAGCACTATCTATGAATGCTGTTGGTAGAGCAGCTATGGCTATGATTGAAGAAGTACGCCGTCAATTTAGAGATATTCCACAATTAAAGTCAGCTTTAGAAGTTATGCGTAAATATGATTCTGATATGTCTAAAGCTTCTGAAGAAGATAGAAAAATATTTGATGCAGCTGATGGTGTTGCTGAATATGATAAATGTGTAGCAATTTCAACTAAAGCATCAATTAAAGAAATGGTTTTGCCAGGTTTATTAGCAATTGCTGTACCAGTTTCTGTTGGTTTCTTAGGTGGAGCCGAAATGCTTGGTGGTTTATTAGCTGGAGTTACTACATGTGGTGTGCTTATGGCTATCTTTCAATCTAATGCTGGAGGAGCTTGGGATAATGCTAAAAAGACAATTGAAGAAGAAGGTAGAAAAGGTACTGAAGCTCATAAAGCATCAGTTGTAGGTGATACGGTTGGAGATCCATTTAAAGATACTTCAGGACCATCATTAAATATCTTATTAAAATTAATGTCGGTTGTAGCATTGGTAATTGCACCAAGTATTGCTATGTCAAGTGATTCAGTTTCGGCATATGCTTCAAACAAACTTCATACTGAAGAAACAGTTGAATTATCTAAAGAAGTGAAAGTAAACATGGAAAGTAATGATAATGGAACTGTAAAAGCTACAGTAACAACATCAATTACAAAAGATGGAGAAACAACTACTGAAGATAAAGTTTACGAAGGAACTGAAGCTGAAGTTAAAGCTCAATTAGAGGCTTTAAAAGATGTAGAAGTTAAGATGGAAGGAAAAAAGAAAATGATTAAGAAAGTTATTGAAGAGGTTGAGGAAACTAAAACGAATAACTAGATTAATGATTATTCAAAACATATAAAAAAACCACGCTCCCGATAACTATCGGGATTGCGTGGTTTTTATTTCAATAGGAATGTTTATTAATTTTTAGGCTTGTCTCTATTCATTTCAAGCATATTCACATTGTTTGCTTCAATGCCTAGTAAGTGTTTACTAAAATAATCGGCTTTAAGCCAAAAGAAATATTCTGTCATATTACCATAA
>CAYQME010000112.1:0-4581 GCA_964418645.1 uncultured Flavobacteriaceae bacterium | reverse complement strand
GCAATTGCAGGGCAAGGTGTAGCTTACGAACTAATACAGATGAGTAAGCTAAAAGGCTATTCAACAGGAGGAACAATTCATATTGTGGTTAACAACCAGATAGGATTTACTACAAATTATTTAGATGCACGGTCAAGTACTTATTGTACAGATGTTGCAAAGGTAACATTGTCTCCTGTTTTACATGTTAATGCAGATGATGTTGAAGCAGTAACTCATGCCGTTTTAATGGCTTTAGATTTTAGAATGAGGTTTAAACGCGATGTCTTTATTGATTTGTTAGGCTATAGAAAGTACGGTCATAACGAAGGCGACGAACCGCGTTTTACGCAGCCTAAACTTTATAAAGCGATTGCAAAGCAACCAAATCCGCGCGATATTTATAGAGATAAATTAATTAATGAAGGTGTAATAGATGAAAATTATTCGGCTAAATTAATTGAAGATTATAAATCATTATTAGAAAAAGAATTCGATAAAGCGAAAGAAGATGCAGCTACAAAAGTGAAACCTTTTATGGATAATGTTTGGCATAGTTTTATGCATCAAGATTTAGAAGGCTTATTACTAAATGTAGGGACAAAATATCCACAAAAGAATTTAGAGCATATTGCTAAAATAGTTTCAACAGTTCCTAATGGCGTTAAATTTTTAAGAAAAGCAGAGCGCATTTTGAGAGATAGAGCAAAAATGGTTTTTGAAACGAATACTTTAGATTGGAGTATGTCCGAAATTTTTGCGTTTGGTAGTTTGATGGAAGAAGGATACAATGTTAGAATTTCTGGGCAAGATGTCGAGCGAGGGACATTTTCACATCGCCATGCAATTTTGAGAGACGAAATATCTAGTGAAACTTATAATTTGCTAAATACAAATTCCAAAAATAAAGGGGAGATGACTATTTATAATTCTCTGCTATCTGAATATGGAGTATTAGGATTTGATTATGGTTATGCTATGGCAGCCCCTAATACATTAACGGTCTGGGAAGCCCAATTCGGGGATTTTAGCAATGGGGCACAAATTATTTTTGATCAATACCTGTCAGCTGCTGAAGATAAATGGAAACAACAGAATGGAATTGTAATTTTATTACCTCATGGCTATGAAGGGCAAGGGTCAGAACATTCATCGGCAAGAATAGAACGTTATTTACAGTTGTGCGCTATTGATAATATGACCGTAGCAAATTGTACAACTCCTGCAAATTTTTTCCATTTATTGCGTCGTCAAATGAAACGTAATTTTAGAAAACCGTTAGTTGTTTTTACACCTAAAAGTTTATTAAGACATCCAATGGCAGTTTCCCCCATGGAGGATTTTACAAATGGAGAATTCCAAGAGGTTATAGATGATACAATTAATCCAGATAACGTAAAACGGATGGTATTTTGTTCAGGGAAGTTTTATTACGATTTGTTAGTAGAACGTGAAAAGTTAAATCGAAATGATATTGCTTTAATACGTATAGAACAATTATTCCCATTACACAACGACAAAATTGAAAGAATAATTAGTAGATATACAACTGCCGAAGATTATATCTGGGCACAAGAAGAACCAAGAAACATGGGAGCTTGGAGCTATATGTTACAACGTTTTGAACTAAAAGAATTAAAAGTACGCTCAAGAAAATATTACTCGGTTCCAGCAGCTGGGTCTTCAACACGATTTAGGCTAAGACATCAAAGAGTGATAGAAAGTGTATTTGATAATATAAAAGAATAAAAACTGCATAAAAAGATTAAACATGATTTTAGAAATGAAAGTGCCTTCACCAGGGGAATCCATTACCGAAGTAGAGATAGCATCGTGGTTGGTAGAAGATGGCGATTATGTAGAAAAAGATCAAGCCATTGCTGAGGTTGATAGCGATAAAGCAACATTAGAGCTTCCTGCAGAAGAAAGAGGAACAATTACGTTTAATGCCGAAGAAGGAGATACAGTTGCAGTTGGTGCTGTAGTGTGTTTAATTGATACAAGTGCTGAAAAACCAGCAGGGAGCAAACAGCCATCAAAAGGTAGTAAAACAGAAGCAAAAACAGTTGAAACTGTCACTTCGAATACAGACGAGAAGCCTCAAGAAACTAAAACCTATGCCACAGGAACAGCTTCTCCAGCAGCAAAGAAGATTTTAGCAGAAAAAGGAATAGCTACCAATCAAATAGAAGGAACAGGAAAAGATGGTCGTATTACTAAGGAAGATGCTGTAAAAGCAGTGCCTTCTATGGGAACAGCTCCTGAAGGTGCTAATAGAACATCCTCAAGAAGTAAAATGTCTATGTTGCGTCGTAAAGTTGCAGAACGTTTAGTAGAGGCAAAGAATACCACTGCGATGTTAACAACGTTTAACGAAGTAGATATGTCTGCAATTTTTGCTTTGCGCAAAGAGTATAAGGAAATTTTTAAAGAAAAGCACGGAGTTGGACTGGGCTTTATGAGCTTTTTTACGTTAGCGATAGTTAGAGCATTAAAGTTATTCCCTTCAGTAAACTCAATGATTGACGGTAAGGAAATGATTACCTATGATTTTTGCGATATTAGTATTGCAGTTTCAGGTCCAAAAGGCTTAATGGTTCCTATAATTAGAAATGCTGAAAACTTATCATTTAGAGGGGTAGAAGCCGAAGTTAAACGATTGGCAATTCGTGCAAGAGATGGTCAAATAACAGTAGATGAAATGACGGGAGGCACATTTACAATTTCTAATGGAGGCGTTTTTGGAAGCATGTTATCTACACCAATTATTAACCCACCACAAAGTGGAATCTTAGGAATGCACAATATAGTGGAGCGTCCAGTAGCAATAGAAGGTAAAGTAGAAATACGACCAATAATGTATGTGGCGTTATCTTATGATCATAGAATTATTGATGGCAAAGAATCCGTAGGATTTTTGGTAGCTGTTAAAGAAGCATTAGAAAACCCAACAGAACTATTAATGAATAATGATATTAAAAATGCTTTAGAGCTTTAAAAAGTATTCTAAAATTAAAAAAGCACCATTTAAATGGTGCTTTTTTGTTTACATAAAACTAACTAAAAGATTAATAGAGATCACAATCATTACAATAGTGACTAATCCAACTATAAAAAATGTTTGCCAAAGATTACTATTTTTTCTCATGTGTTTTGGGGTCAAAAACAAAGAGGCCTGATAATAAGAAAACTCCGAGCTAAAAAACCCAGAGCCTTCCATAATTCCCCTAAGAACTAATTAATAGCTCCGTAAATGTCTTAAATAATATAACACCAAACAATACGTAACCCTACGTATTTTTTATAACAAATAATCTTGGTTTTCTTTAACCCAAATTAATAAGCCGTTTGGATGAGAATCTATATTTAACTTCCTGATAATGTTACTTTTATGCTTTCCAACTGTTCTTCTAGAAATGGCAAATCGATCGCCTATTTCTTTTGCAGTTTTATTTTTGGCAATTAATTTTAAAATGCGCTTTTCGGAAGGAGTTAATATATCTATGTTTAAATTTTTAGGCTTATCCTTAAAATAGTTTTCAATTTCAGGGCTAAAATAGGGGATATCGTTAAGGACAGATTTCAAACAATTTTCAATTTCACTTAATGCAAATTCTTTTAATAAATAGTCGTAAATATTCAACTCTTTAGCTTGGTGGTATAAAATGCTGTTTCTTTCAAAAGTTATTAAGATAATTTTGTTTGAACTTTATTTTTACAAAGTTTAGCAATTTCGATACCAGACATAAAAGGCATTCTAATATCTAAAATGGCAATATTGGGTTCATGGTTAATAATAAGCTTGTAGGCTTCTTTGCCGTTTGAAGCACTGCCAATTATGTTATGCTCTTTTTCAATTAAAAAATCTTAAAGACCTTTTAGCAAAAGCGGATGATCATCAGCTATTATTATTGATGGTTGCATAGAGGGATTTGGTAAATTAAATAATTAGTATTTGCGAAATTACAATTTAAGATATAAATATTTCTTATCGTAATCTATTATCGCTTTTGTTTTTTTTAATATGTCAGCACCAATAATACCATCAACAGGGTTAGAATGGTGATTCGTAAGTGCAGTGTTTACATGTACCAAATTAAACAATACTAGAGTAGTTTTTTTCTGCTTCCATTTTCCAATAGTCACACTATTTTTTTTTGAGATTTGTGTTTGCATATCAATGGCTCCAGCACCTGCGGCTTTTACATCAGAATCTTGAACATCTAAGTTAAAAGTATCAACCGATTCAAAACCAATACAAGAATTTGATGCGCCAGTGTCTAAAATAAACAATCCTTTTACACCATTAATAGTTGCTTTAATCTCGAAATGATTAGTTTTTGTGAGTTTTAACTTAACTCTTGTATAACCTTGTTCGCTTAGAAAATCTTTTAAAAGACCCATTTTTTTATTTTTTCAAATATAGTAATCAAAGCTTACTTTTGCTATATGATAATTACAGACACACATACACATTTATATAGTGAAGCTTTTGAAGACGACCGAAAAGAAATGATAGCGCGCGCTATTGCGCAAAACATCACTCGGTTTTTTATCCCAGCAATAGATTCTACTTACACAAAAGCAATGTTACAGTTAGAA
>CAYQME010000111.1:0-4671 GCA_964418645.1 uncultured Flavobacteriaceae bacterium | reverse complement strand
GCTTTATGTGTTAATCCAGGCTCTCTAAAATGTACTTGATCGTCAATAACCCCTGGCAATACATAATTGTTCTGAGCATCAAAAACATGTACATCTGAAGATTTTGCGATAATAGATTCCGCTATTTCTTTTATGAATTCATTTTCAATAAGAATATCTCCATTAAAAATACGTCCTTCATTAACTATTTTGGCATTTTTTATAAGTACTATCGCATCTTTCATTTTATTCTTTTCCAAATAAACTTTTAAACTTCATTGAAATTACTCCAAATATCGCTTCGGAAATTATACCTCCACTTAACTTTGATTCTCCTTTTGTTCTATCTGTGAAAATTACTGGGATTTCACTAATTTCAAAACGCCTTAAATGAGCTTTAAATTTCATTTCTATCTGAAATGCGTAGCCTATAAACTTAATTTTATCTAAATCCAAACGTTCTAAAACTGCTCTCTTGTAACATACAAATCCGGCTGTGGTATCATGTATTTTCATTCCTGTAATTACGCGAACATATATAGATGCCAAATAAGACAATAATACTCGAGACATTGGCCAATTAACTACATTTACGCCCTTAACATATCTGGATCCAATAGATACATCTGCGCCATCAATATGACAAGTGTTATACAATCGTTCTAAATCGTTTGGGTTATGCGAAAAATCGGCATCCATCTCAATAATGTATTTATAATTACGTTCTAAACACCATTTAAATCCATGAATATAAGCTGTTCCCAAACCAGATTTTTCTTGTCGCATTTCTAGGAACAAACGATTTTCAAATTCTTTTTGTAATCCTTTTACTTTAAGCCCTGTTAAATCCGGTGAATTATCATCAACTACAAGAATATCAAAAGCCTTTTCTAAGCAAAACACAGCTCTAATTATCGCTTCGATATTTTCTATTTCGTTAAATGTTGGAATAATGACAATAGCGTCCTGCATCAAAAAAAGATTTTAGCAAAAATAAGTTATTTGCCGCATTAATTTTATAGAAATATTCTTCATAATTTAGCACTATGTTACGTGAAATTATATCTAACGACTGGTTTACCTTATTAATTGTTTTAAGCCTATGTGTTTTGGCTATAGCAAAATATACATTCTCTAATAGATTTAATGATTTTTTATGGGTTGTTGGTAATTCAAAATATTTAAAAATTTATTCGAGAGAACAAAAATTTATAGATTGGTTTGATGCTTTAATGTTTTTTAATTTAATCATTTCGGGATCCTTATTTTCATTTTTAAGCTATAACACCTTAGTAACTACAATTGCTTTTGATATTCTTCTTTTTTTAAAAATCTTACTAGGTATAGGGGCCTTGTTACTAATTAAAATACTCCTTGAACGGTTAATTGGTAGTCTTTTTGAGATCGATGCTCTTATAGATTCTTATATATTTCAAAAGACTAACTATAAAAATTATTTAGGATTGGTTCTATTGCCTATTAATATTCTTCTCATATTTACACTTCAACCAAAACCATCAATAATATATGTAGTCTTTGGGCTATTATTTGTTATAAATTTAATTGGTTTTATCACATCATTCAAAACACATCAAAAACTTATAATAAACAACTTTTTCTATTTTATTTTGTATCTTTGCGCTCTCGAAATTGCACCTTACATCATTTTATATAAACTATTTATTGAAAGTTAATATAAAGTAAAAAGACAAATCGGCCTATGAAAGTGAAAACAATTTTGGTGTCTCAACCAGAACCTAAAGTAGAAAATTCTCCCTATTTTGACCTACAAGAAAAGCAACGTGTAAAGATTGATTTTAGACCATTTATACATGTTGAAGGAGTTCCTGCAAAAGAAATACGTCTAGAAAAAGTTGACCTAAATAATTACTCAGCTATCATTCTTACAAGCAGAAATGCTGTTGACCACTTTTTTAGAGTTGCCGATGAAATGAGATTCAAGGTTCCTGATACTTTGAAATATTTTTGTCAGTCGGAAGCTGTGGCATACTATTTACAAAAATATGTAGTGTATAGAAAACGAAAAATTTATGTAGGCAAACGTACCTTTTCTGAATTATCTCCTTTAATTAAGAAGTATAAGGATGAAGCGTTTTTATTGCCTTCAACAGACAAGCTTAAACCAGAAGTTCCTAAAATGTTAAACGATTTAGGTATTAACTGGAAGCAGTCTACTTTTTACAAAACAGTAATTAGTGATTTATCTGATTTGGCCAATGTGTCTTATGACGTTTTAGTATTTTTTAGCCCTTCTGGGATAGACTCTTTATTTCATAATTTCCCTGACTTTAAGCAAAACGAAACACGTATTGCTGTTTTTGGAAATACAACAATTAAAGCTGTTGAAAACAAAGGATTAAGAGTAGACATTGCTGCTCCAACACCAGAAACACCTTCAATGACAATGGCTCTGGAAAAATATATCCAAACCGTTAATAAAAAATAATTAGATAATAAACATAAAAAAAGCGTGATATAAAAAATACATCACGCTTTTTTATTTTGAATTTATTTTTTATCTCACTTTAGGTGCTCCTGCAAGAATATCTTTATTGGCATAACTTTCAAATTGCTTAAAGTTTTCTTTAAACGATTTAGCCAATTTATCGGCTGTATTATAATAGCCTTCATCATCGTTCCATGTTTTCCTTGGGCTTAGGACTTCCGTAGGCACATTAGGGCAAACTCTAGGTTGTTCTACTCCAAATATAGAATGCACATGGTAATTGTCTTTATTTGCTGCTTCTAATTCTCCATTCATAGCGGCAGTAATCATAGCTCGGGTGTACTTCAATTTCATTCGACTACCAACACCATAAGGCCCACCAGTCCATCCTGTATTAACCAACCAAACATTTACACCTGCTTCTTGCATCTTTTGACTTAACATTTCAGCATATTTAGTTGGATGTAATGGCATAAAAGGTGCTCCAAAACACGCTGAAAACGATGGTAATGGCTCGTCTATACCCTCTTCAGTTCCTGCTACTTTTGCTGTATATCCTGAAATAAAATGATAGGCTGCTTGACCTGGAGTTAATTTTGAAATTGGAGGCAACACACCAAAAGCATCTGCTGTTAGGAAGAAAATATTTTTAGGGTTTTTTCCAATGGATGGTTTTTGAATATTCTCAATATGATAAATTGGATAACTTACCCTTGTGTTTTGAGTTATAGGAGTATCTTCAAAATCTACATCACAATTATCATTCATGATTACGTTTTCAAGAATGGCTCCTTTTTTAATAGCATCATAAATTTCTGGTTCACTTTCACGTGATAAGTTTATTACTTTTGCATAACAACCACCTTCAAAATTGAATACAGTATTTTCATTGGTCCAACCATGTTCATCATCGCCAATTAAACTTCTATCTGGGTCTGTAGACAAGGTTGTTTTTCCTGTACCAGACAATCCGAAAAAAATAGCAGTATCCTCATCTTTACCAACATTTGCACTACAGTGCATTGGCAACGTGTTTTTAAATACGGGAAGTATAAAATTTAAAGCAGAGAAAATACCTTTTTTAATTTCGCCTGTATATCCTGTACCACCAATAAGGGCTATTTTTCTTGTAAAATCTAAAATCGCAAAATTATGTTGTCGTGTTCCATCAACTTCTGGGTCTGCCATAAATCCTGGTGCGTTTACAACTAACCATTCAGGATCAAACTGTTCTAGCTCCTCTTCAGTAGGGCGTAAAAACATATTATAAGCAAACAAATTAGTCCAAGGATGCTCATTAATTACACGAATGTTTGTTCTATAATTATCATCAGCACAAACATAACTATCTCTAACAAATACTTCTTTATGCGATAAATAATCAGCAACCTTGTTATATAGGCTTTCAAATTTATCGCTATCAAAAGGAATATTAATGTTTCCCCACCAGACTCTGTCTTTAGTAACATCGTCTTTTACAATAAAACGATCTTTAGGAGAACGTCCCGTAAACTCGCCTGTGTTAACAGCCAATGCTCCTGATGAAGCTTCTACGCCTTGTCCTTTAGAAATTGTACTATTGTGAAGTTGTTCTGGTGATAATTGATAATTTACTGTCGCGTCAATAATTCCGTATTCTTGTAACGAAATCGATTTCGTAGTATGGGTGTTATCCACCATAATTTTTGTGTTGTTTATGGTACAAAAGTATAAATTTTATAGAAATCTACATTAAAAAATAATTTTATTCTGATTTAATTTTTTTAAAACCTATCAGCATAAGCAACCATGATATAATGAGAAGTAAACCTCCAATTGGTGTTATAAAACCGATCGTTTTAAAATCAAAGCTAGTAAGTTCGTTTGTTGATAAACCATAAATGGAACCAGAAAATAATATCATACCAAAAAGCATCAAATAATATGTCCATTTTTTTGTCTTTACACTAAGTAACGTTGTACTACCAATAAACAAAAGTACTATGGCATGATACATTTGGTAACGTACTCCTGTTTGAAAGGTTTCAATAGCGTCTTTAGTAATGCTATTTTCTAATCCATGTGCAGCAAAAGCTCCAAGGATAACCGCAAGTAACCCTAAAACACTTCCTGCTATCAATATTTTTTTGTTCATATTAATTTATATTTTGAGTTTTTATAACAATATCATTTTATTACATTCGTGGCATAAATAATAACAAATTTACTTAACTAATCTCACTATG
>CAYQME010000110.1:0-4792 GCA_964418645.1 uncultured Flavobacteriaceae bacterium | reverse complement strand
ATGGGAATGTACCATAAACAAGATTTAGATAATTTAGAGAAATTTGCTCCTAATAACAAAGTTTGCAAACGCACTGTAATTGTTGGTGGTGGACTTATAGGCATTGAACTTGCCGAAATGCTAAATTCAAGAAATATTCCTGTTACTTTTTTAGTTCGTGAAAATAGTTTTTGGGATGCTGTTTTGCCAAAAGGCGAAAGCCAAATGATTAATAGACATATTAAGAATCATCATATCGATTTACGTTTAGGTGTTAACTTAAAAGAAATAATTGCTGATGAAAATGGAAAAGCAAAAGGAGTTGTAATTGCCGAAACTGGAGAAATAATTGATTGTGATGTGGTTGGATTAACTGCTGGTGTGTCACCAAATATTGACTTTATTAAGGATTCAAATATTGAAATAGGTAGAGGCGTAAAAGTCAACCATTTTTTAGAAACCAATATTCCAGATATTTATGCTATTGGTGATTGTGCCGAGCAACACGAACCTATAGGACAACGTAGACCAATTGAAGCCGTTTGGTATACTGGACGTATGATGGGAGAAACTGTTGCACAAACTATTTGTGGGAATAGAATAGCATACAAACCAGGACATTGGTTTAATTCTGCTAAATTTTTAGATATCGAATATCAAACATATGGTTGGGTTTTTGCTAATGCGAAAGAAAATAACGCACAATTTCATTGGAAACATAAAGATGACACTAAATGTATTACTATAGAATACAATACAATTACAAATGCGTTTGTTGGAATTAACACTTTTGGAATTAGAATGCGACACGAAGTTTTTGATAAATGGTTAACCGAAAAAAGTGATGTAGATTATGTGATAAATAATTTATCTGAAGCTAATTTCGATCCAGAATTCTACAAACAATATGAAACTGAAATTTTATCAGCTTTTAATAATCAACTCCAAACAGCATAATTAAGATGAACAATAATATAAATCATAGTATGTCTTTAGCAAAACCTGAAGCTAATGACCTTACTTCAAAACAAAAAATAGCTTTAGCTATTGGAGTTATTGGGCTTTTTATTTTGGTATTAGCTCTTGTTAATTCTGATTTTCCAAACAAGGGAATATTTTTATCTACTGCTTTAGGATTGATATCAGTAGGAATTATTTTGTTTGCAAATGAAACGTATCTCATTAAATTAGAAGGTATTAAAAACGATGGCGTTTGGTTTAAATCTATATCTTCAAGAGGAACATTAGGTTGGATTACAGGACTCGTTTTAACCTCATTATATATAGTTTTATATTTCTATCCACACTTATTAGGTCTTGGTGTTGATGGCACTTCAAATACTGGTTTGGTGTCATTATTTGACCCTTTAAGTAAATTATTAAGTGGTAATTCAGCAAGTCAATGGTTTGTTTATGGCACACTTTACACAGTTGCTATTTTGGCTTTTGGTTATAAATTTATTTTAAAATATCGTCATAATAAGTACCAACAACTACGTACATTTTCTGTGATGTTCTTTCAGTTAGGTTTTGCTTTTTTGATTCCCGAATTTATGGCACGATTAAATTCAGATACGTTTAAACTGCCATACTACGATTTAAAAAATATGTGGCCTTTAAACTATTATAATTTTGAACAATATCGGATTGACGACTTTATTAATGCGGGAAATGTAGGTTTGGCTTTATTAATCTTTGGTGTCGTTTCCATCTTTGTTATTTCTCCTTTTCTAACCTATAAATATGGAAAACGTTGGTATTGTTCTTGGGTTTGTGGTTGTGGTGGATTGGCTGAAACTGCAGGAGATTCGTTCCGACAATTATCATCAAAAAAATTATCAACCTGGAAGTTAGAACGTTGGCTAATACATACAGTTTTAGTATTTGTTGTGTTAATGACCACAGCTGTTGTTTATACCTATTTAGGTTACGACCCAAATAAATATTGGCTCACAAAAGGCGTATTTTTAGCTTTAGTTGGAGGACTTTTAACATTGGTTTTTACAATAGTTATGATCTTTAAACGTAATGAACTCGGCAAAGATGCTCGTTATGGTGCTATTGGTTATTTTGTTATTATTACGGCTCTTTTTGGTTTTCATTATTTTAATAGTGATACAAAACTATTTTTATTTGAAGCTGAAACATTACGTTCTAGTTATGGCTTTATGATTGGAGCTATATTTTCAGGAGTTGTTGGTACAGGATTTTATCCAATACTTGGTAATCGTGTGTGGTGTCGTTTTGGTTGCCCAATGGCAGCAATCTTAGGATTTCAACAACGTATGTTTTCAAAATTTAGAATAACCACCAATGGAGGACAATGTATTTCTTGTGGAAATTGTTCTACCTATTGCGAAATGGGAATAGATGTTCGTGCTTATGCCCAAAAAGGAGAAAATATAGTGCGTTCTAGTTGTGTTGGTTGTGGCATATGCTCTGCTGTTTGTCCAAGAGGTGTTTTAAAATTGGAAAACGATACTATGCAAGGACGTATAAATTCTAATGAAATATTATTAGGTAATGATGTAGATTTAATGGAATTGGTAAATAAAAATTAGTGAACAGTATTCAGTTAACTATCTTCAGTCTTATTTTCAATGACAAAAATTAAAGTCATCATTCCTGCATTTAATGAGCAAGATTCAATTGCTCATGTTATTAATGATATTCCAGATATTGTTGATGAGATTATTGTGGCAAGTAATAACTCTACTGACAATACTGAAATAAATGCAATAATGGCTGGAGCAACTGTTTTAACTGAAACCCAAAAAGGTTATGGCTATGCATGTTTAAAAGGAATGGCTCATATTGCAAATCAAGAAATTAAGCCAGATATTATTGTGTTTTTAGATGGCGATTATAGCGATTATCCTAAAGAACTTACAAAACTTGTAGAACCAATAATAAATAAAAATATAGATTTTGTAATTGGCGCAAGAGTAAAACGACTACGTGAGCAAGGTTCTATGACACCTCAACAAGTTTTTGGGAATTGGTTGTCTACCTTTTTAATGACGCTCTTTTTTGGTGCAAAATTTACCGATTTAGGACCTTTTAGAGCTATAAAATACGACAAATTAATTGCTCTAAATATGGAAGACAAAACTTATGGCTGGACAGTAGAGATGCAATTAAAAGCCATAAAACAAAAACTAACTTATGTTGAAATTCCTGTTAATTATAGAAACAGAATAGGTGTCTCTAAAGTTTCAGGAACTGTAAAAGGTAGTATATTTGCAGGCATAAAAATTTTAGGTTGGATTTTTAAATACAGTTTTAAATAATGATTATTCAAAGTCTGATAATAATATTTTACTTTACGGCACTATTGCTGATATTTTTATATGCTTTGGCACAATTGAATTTATTATTCAATTATTTAAGTTCAAAGAATATAAAAGACAATTCCCCTAAATTTGATCTATCAAATCCTGAAGAAATCCCTTTTGTAACCATTCAGCTTCCTGTTTATAATGAATTATATGTTATGGAACGTTTGCTGGTTAATATTGCAAAAATTGATTACCCAAAAGACAAATTAGAGATTCAGGTTTTAGACGATTCAACAGATGAATCCTTCGAGAATACAAAAAAGCATATTGCACAACTTCAACGATCTGGTTTAGATATTCAGCATGTATTACGAGATAATCGTAAAAGCTTTAAAGCTGGAGCTTTAAAGGAAGGTTTAAAGATTGCTAAAGGTGAGTTTATTGCCATTTTTGATGCTGATTTTCTACCACAAAAAGAGTGGCTTAAATCAACCATTCCGTATTTTAAAGATGCCGAAATTGGTGTAGTGCAAACGCGTTGGGGACATATTAACCGAAACTATTCCTTACTCACAAAGATCCAAGCTTTTGCTCTTGATGCTCATTTTACTTTAGAACAAGTAGGAAGAAACAGCAAAGGGCATTTTATCAATTTTAATGGTACTGCTGGCGTCTGGCGAAAAGAGTGCATTATTGATGCTGGAAATTGGCAAGGAGATACTTTAACCGAAGATTTAGATTTAAGTTATAGAGCTCAACTTAAAAACTGGAAATTTAAATATCTTGTTGATGTTGAAACTCCAGCCGAATTGCCTGTAGTTATAAGTGCTGCACGTACACAACAATTTAGATGGAATAAAGGAGGTGCCGAAAACTTTAGGAAAATGAAATGGAAAGTTTTGATGAATAAAAATATTTCTATCAAAACCAAAGTTCATGGTTTATTGCATTTATTGAATAGCACTATGTTTTTAAGTATCTTAATTGTAGCAGTGTTAAGTATCCCAATGTTATATATAAAAAACGAATATGCACATTTAAAAGCTTACTTCTATATCATGAGTTTCTTTGTAATAAGTACTCTTATTTTCTTTGTATGTTACTGGTTTATGTATAAGCAAATGTATGGAGGAGGTTTTAAAAGGTTCGTGAATTATATTGGTATGTTTCTAACGTTTTTCTCAATTGCAATGGGATTTTCGTTACATAATTCTATAGCTGTTATAGAAGGCCATTTTGGTAAACGAAGTGATTTTATTAGAACTCCAAAATTTAATATTAACAGTATTACCGATTCCTGGAAAGGCAACAAATACTTACGTAAAAAACTATCGCTTAATGTTATTGTTGAAGGATTTTTAGTACTTTATTTTGCCTTTGGGATGTATAGCGCTTTTATTGTTGGCGACCAAGGAGGCGATTTTGGATTATTCCCTTTTCACTTAATGTTATTTGTTGGTTTTGGTTATGTATTTTTTAAATCGATAAGTGCTAAAGTTTAAAAGCTCTTATTGAAATTTTGGAGTTTCGTTTAA
>CAYQME010000109.1:0-4877 GCA_964418645.1 uncultured Flavobacteriaceae bacterium | reverse complement strand
ACATGACTAATACACACTAATATTTTCATAGGTTTATATTTATTATTAAGGTATTTTTTATGTGGCTACGAAGGTAATCAAAATTCTAATAATTTCCTATGCATGCATAATAAATTTTTACGTTAAAGATTAGCCTTTAGTTTTTCAATTATTGTTATTTTTGCGGTTCGTATTAATACATAATAAATGAAACGTCCATACTTAAAAACTCAATAATTTAAGGGAATGTTTAAATGGATGTCGCATGTGACCGATAAAAGCAATAATATAAACACATGAAAACAATTCAGTTTAGAGAAGCCATTTGTGAAGCGATGAGCGAAGAGATGCGCAGAGACGAAAGTATCTACCTTATGGGAGAAGAAGTAGCAGAGTATAATGGTGCCTATAAAGCTTCAAAAGGAATGCTGGATGAATTTGGTTCAAAACGTGTTATTGACACGCCTATTGCTGAACTAGGTTTTGGAGGTATTGCAGTGGGATCTACCATGACAGGCAATAGACCAATTGTTGAATTTATGACCTTTAACTTCTCTTTAGTTGGCATTGATCAAATAATAAATAATGCTGCCAAAATCAGACAAATGTCTGGAGGGCAGTTTAAATGTCCAATTGTGTTTCGAGGTCCAACAGGATCTGCAGGACAATTAGGCGCAACACATTCTCAAGCGTTTGAAAGTTGGTTTGCAAACACTCCTGGTTTAAAAGTGATAGTACCATCAAATCCTTATGATGCAAAAGGCTTGTTAAAAGCAGCTATTAGAGATGATGATCCTGTAATCTTTATGGAGAGTGAGCAAATGTATGGCGATAAAGGTGAAGTACCTGAAGGCGAATATATACTGCCAATAGGAGTTGCCGATATTAAAAGTGTAGGAACAGATGTAACCATAGTGTCTTTTGGTAAAATAATTAAAGAGGCGTATAAAGCAGCCGATGCATTAGAAAAAGAGGGTGTTTCTTGCGAAATTATCGACTTACGTACCGTTCGTCCATTAGACATTAATACGGTTTTAGAATCGGTTAAGAAAACCAATAGATTGGTAATTTTAGAGGAAGCATGGCCATTTGGAAATGTGTCAACCGAAATTACATATCAAGTACAATCGCAAGCCTTTGATTATCTAGATGCTCCTATTGAGAAAATCAACACTGCAGATACACCTGCACCTTATTCACCTGTTTTATTAGCAGAATGGTTGCCAAAAAGCAATGATGTTATAAAAGCGGTAAAAAAGGTAATGTACACATAAAATAAACATAATTATTTACGATATATAGACTTCGTTAGCATGATTGTTGATGAAGTTTTTTATTACTATGAAGTATAGATTCTTAAGCTTATTATTATTTTTCGGATTAGGTTCCATTTTAGCACAAACTAAAGTTAGTGGTCATATTTTTGATTCAAATAACGCACCTATATCTTTTGCAAATGTGATTTTTAAAGGTTCTTCTGAAGGTACAATAACTAATGAGAATGGCAGGTTTTATTTAGAATCTAATCAAAACTGGAGCACCTTGGTCATTTCTTTTGTAGGTTATGAAACTTTAGAAATTACACTCGATAAGAAAGTAAATTACAATTTAAGATTTATACTTAAGGATACTGCTGACGAGCTTGATGCGGTACTTATTGTTGCTGGAAAACAATCTAAAAAGAACAATCCAGCCATTGATATTCTTCGTAAAATTTGGGCACATAAACGCAAAAATGGTTTAAAACAATTTAATCAATACGAATACGATAAATATGAGAAAGTAGAATTCGATATCAATACCATAGATAGTGCCTTAATAAAAAGTAAGCTTTTTAAAGGGATGGAGTTTGTTTTTAATCAAGTAGATACCTCGAGAGTTACTGGAAAAACCTATTTACCAATGTTTATTAATGAAGCGGTATCTAAAGTGTATGGAGACAATACGCTTAACAAAGAAAAAACTGTTTTAGAAGGAAATAAAAATTCAGGATTTAGCGATAATCAAATTATTATTGATTTTGTTGACGATTTATATTCCGATTATAATGTGTACGACAATTATTTAAAGTTTTTTGATAAAAGTTTTGTAAGCCCATTATCAAGAACAGGAATTAACACATACAACTATGTGCTTTCCGATAGTACATTTATAGACAATAAATGGTGCTACAATATTATTTATTACCCAAGACGCAAGAACGAACTCACTTTTAAAGGCGATTTTTGGGTCAATGATTCTACCTATGCTTTGAAAGAAATTAATCTTCAGGCATCAAAAAGTGCTAATATAAACTGGGTTAAAGAAATATATATTGAGCAAGAGTTTGAATTATTAAACGATTCTTTGTTTTTGATAAAACGCGATTATATGATGTCTGATTTTGCGTTAAATAAAAAGGAAAAATCACATGGTATTTACGGCAAGAGAACCACCTTATATAATAATTATGTGTTTGATACACCAAAGAACAAAAAATTCTACGATGAAGAAGTGTATTATTATGATAAAGATGTTTACGATAGAAGTGATGCCTTTTGGAAAGTAAATCGAGCTGAAGCATTAAGCAAAGACGAACGCGGTGTTTATAAAATGCTAGACACTTTAAAAACGGTTAAAAAATTTAAGCAACTTTATAACTTGGGTAGCATTTTGGCATCTGGATATATTGAGTTTAACACATTACCATTAGATTTTGGTCCTATTTTTTCAACCTTTGGGTATAATGAGGTCGAACGTGTTCGTATAAGAACAGGGTTTAGAACGTATTTTGGGCGTAACGATTTATGGCGCTTACAAGTATTTACAGCGTATGGTTTTGGCGATAATAAGTTTAAATATGGTCTTTCTGGCAAATGGTTAGTAGATAAAAAAAGCAGGTTCATTGTTTCGGGAGGAAATCGTCGCGATATAGAGCAAATAGGAGCAAGCTTAACAAATTCTACCGACGTGTTAGGGCGAAATCTAGCGTCATCATCAGTTGTTGGTTCTGGAAGTAACGATAAGCTTACCAATATTAATTTAACTACAATAGCTGTAGAAATAGAGCCTTGGCGAAATGTAATATTTAGATTAGGTGGTAGCTATCGTACATTAGCATCGGCATCTCCAACTTTTAGCTTAGATTATTTTGATGCTGAATCTCCTACAGGCATCTCTTCTGAAGTAAAACAATACGAAACTTCATTTTCAGTATCTTATTTTCCAATGCGAAAGATGTCAGGTTTTGGTGTAGAACGTCATGAAGCCAATGATAATTTTGCACGTATTTTTGCGCAAATAAGTCGTGGAGATAAAAGTGTATTTAATAGTGATTTTAATTATACCAAAGTGCAATTTTCGTACACACAACCGTGGCAGTTAGGTGGTTTTGGACGCTTATTTACTACAGTTGAAGCTGGTAAAACATTTGGTGAAGTGCCTTTAGGATTGTTAAGTGTTATACCTGGAAATCAAACGTATTTTTCTATTTACAACACCTTTTCACAGTTAGATTATTACGAGTTTGTGTCTGATAGGTATGCTTCTTTACATTTACAACATAATTTTAACGGGCGCTTATTTTCAAGGATTCCTTTTTTACGAAAATTTAATCTGCGTGAAATTATGAGTGTTCGTGGTGTTTGGGGAGACATCTCTGATGCTAATAGAGCTTTAAATGCTTCGGGTTTAATTTACCAAGCACCAAACGATAAAGTTTATTGGGAGTATAGTCTTGGTGTAGGTAATATTTTTAAAATTTTCCGCTTAGACTTTAATTTTAGAGGTAATTATCTAGATACTCCTGGAGCACGTAAATTCGGCATTACTGGAACCTTTGGGTTTGATTTTTAAGAGTTTGATTATCGGATGCACATAACGCATCCGTTATTTGGTTCTATTTACTAAAGGATCTATTCATCAAAGTGCGTTTGATTTTCTTATGGACTTAACTTATGAGATGATATTGAATAATTTTATTTTTTAGCTTGTAGATGGATCCAATATTCTTCTCTAAAGTAAATTTGAATATTAGTAAATCCGGCATTCCTCATCCACTCCATTTGGACTAGATAATCTGTTGGTTTGTCAAAAGCTTCATAATGTTCCATGAGCCAAGACCATTTATCTCCGTCTGAAAAGTTGGTATTTACAAATTTTTCCCATTTCTCCAATAGCATTGGATGATCTGGATTCGTTTTACTTATCATCAGATCACTATATGAAAATATTCCCCCCTTTTTTAATGAATTATTTATGTTATTAAAAATAGATTGTTTCTCGTTTTCATCGCAATGATGGAGACTAAATCCGGCAACAATTAGATCATAGCTTTCTTTTTTAAAAAGAAAATCTTTGAAGTACTTATTGACATAAACAATGTCATATTCTTTGAACTGAGATCGACATAGATCAATCATTTCAGCAGATGCATCTATAAGTATAAATGTTGCATTTGGAAAATAAGGAATAAGTTGAGCTGTAATATTTCCATTGCCACTACCAAGATCAAGGATTGTTTTGGGATTAAAATTATTAGGAAGATATTTTACAAAACTTGAAATTAGTTGCAAGTAATGTGGTACGCAACCAATCATATCATTAGTATAGTTCTTCGAAAAATCGTTGAATTCCAAGGCTATGTTTTTTCCTATTTCCATTATTGTATTATGATTTAATTTTCAAAAAAAATTAATCATTAAAAGTTGGTTTCTCTAAAGATATGATAATATATCGACTAAGTGTTATAGGTAATGAAGGTTAATGTTCAAGATATAAATCCTTTTATACTCAATCAATTCCGTTAGCTATCGGACGAGCACAGGATAAACGATATTGTCCAATAACGAGGTCGCTTAAATTTTTGATAAGGTCAAGCCAGTTTTGTTGCTTAAGTATTAAATCTCCTCATTTTGTCT
>CAYQME010000108.1:0-4951 GCA_964418645.1 uncultured Flavobacteriaceae bacterium | reverse complement strand
CCAAAAAGTCCCCAACCATAAGGAATACTTTCTTCCAAATTTTTATCATAAGCTTTTAATATTTTACCATCAGTAGGTCCGTAATACATACTTAAAGTTTCGTTTAGTTCTCCTCCATTTAATTGCAAAGGAATTGAAGTTGCATAACTTTTAGTAAATAAAGTATCTACCTCTTCATCTATTGCCAAAGTAGTAGTCATTAAAGATGCTGTTTTAAAAGGCTTGTCTGAAAGTAATATAGAACTGAAAAAGTGTTGTCTGTATGATAGCCAACTCACATCTTTCTCAACCTCTTCATCATCTCCCGCTTGAGATAATTTACTTATTTTATCGCCATTTTCATGTTGATAAGATAGTCGAGTATAACGGTTTTCGTAAGTAATACTTTTTGAATGACGTATTCCTTTTAATTTCCAGTCTAATCGCACATCTTGTGAGCTGTTAAGAATGGTATTTAACCCTTGTGTTTTTACTGAAAAGCCTAACATATAATCGTTAGGTTTTAACTCGTATCTATATTCTAAATATTGTGTTTCCGAAACTTTAAGTTTCATAGACAATATTTGATTGTCGCCACTTTTAGTAAGACTTGGTTGAAAATATAAATCCTTTGTATTTAAAGTACGTCCATCAGTTGTGCCAAAATTGATATTAAAAATAGCATTCTGATCTTTTATTAAGTAAATAGGAATCGAGTCGTAGTTTACAAATTGCTTTAATTTTACTTCTGAAAAGTAACCGCCTTTATTATTTACTTTAATATACAATACATCATTTTCTAGTATTGAAAACTCATCTTGGGCTGAAGCGAGCGAAGCAGAATATGCAAATGCACCTATTCTATTTTTTAAAGTTGCCAATTGCACAGAATCTGTAACTGAGGCTGCAGAAAATTCGGTAGGTGTCGCGACGAACTCATCTTTAACTTCATCAGCTTTTTTATCGGCTTCAACTTGTTCTTGTTTTGCTTTTTCTTGGGCTTCAATCTCCTCAGGTGTTGGCCTGTTTTGATAAAGCATATATACTAATATTAATGCTATAAGTATAAAACCTATTATTGAATTTAGGTCTAATTTCTTTTCTTCCATATGTTTAATTTATGTCATTCTGAATGTACTTAAGAATCTCAGGATGAGATATTTCGCTTTTCTCAATATGACAATATTTTAATTTTCAATTTTATGATTTACAAAAAGCTGTCCAATATACGCTTTATGCCATACTGACACTATTATTTGCCTTAGAATATTTGAGTGCCGCTTTTACAAATGCCACAAATAATGGATGCGGATTTGAAACAGTACTCTTATATTCTGGATGGTATTGTACACCGACAAACCAAGGATGCGTTGGGATTTCAATAATCTCTACCAAATCCGTTTCAGGGTTTAAACCTGTAGCTTTCATTCCTGCTGCTCCTAGTTGTGTTTTGTAATCGTTATTAAATTCATAACGATGACGGTGACGTTCTTTTATATTTGATAGTTCATATACCTGTGAGGCAATACTATTTTCCTTTATCTCACAATCCCAAGCACCCAAACGCATGGTGCCACCTTTATTGATAATATTTTTTTGCGCTTCCATTAAATTAATCACAGGATGCACTGTACTTTCAACCATTTCAGTAGAATTAGCATCACTTAAACCCAATACATTTCGCGAGTATTCAATCACTGCCATTTGCATCCCCAAACAAATACCTAAAAACGGAATATTTTGTTCACGCACATATTTTATAGCTTCTATTTTACCTTCTATACCTCTTTCTCCAAAACCTGGAGCAACCAAAATACCATCTAAATGAGATAGTTTTAATTTAATATTATCACTGTTTAAATATTCACTATGTATAAACTCTACTTTTACTTTTACTTCATTAGCAGCACCAGCATGTATAAACGATTCTAATATCGATTTATAAGAATCCTGCAACTCTACATACTTCCCAATTAACCCAATAGAGACTTCACTTTTTGGGTTTTTATGACGTAGCAAAAATTCGTTCCAGCTCGTTAAATCTGTTGTTGAACTTTTTAACTCCAATTGATTTAATACCACTTTATCCAAACCTTCGTCCAACATCATATTAGGCACATCGTAAATGGTTGAGGCATCAATAGATTGTATTACTGCTTCACGCTTTACATTACAAAAACGTGCCAATTTAGTTTTAATAGCATCACTCAATTCATGCTCTGTTCTACATACCAAAACATTGGCCTGCACACCACTTTCCATGAGTGTTTTTACACTGTGCTGTGTAGGTTTTGTTTTTAATTCGCCAGCAGCCGATAAATAAGGAACTAAAGTTAAATGAATAACAATAGCGTTATTATTACCCAATTCCCATTGCAACTGTCGTACGGCTTCTATATATGGTAAAGACTCAATATCACCAACGGTTCCACCAATTTCTGTAATGACAATATCGTAATCTCCAGACTTTCCTAAAATCTGAATACGGTGTTTAATCTCATCTGTAATATGCGGAATTACCTGTACTGTTTTTCCCAAAAACTCTCCACGACGTTCTTTGTCTATAACGCTTTGGTAAATACGTCCTGTAGTAACATTATTAGCTTGTGAGGTTGGCACATTTAAAAAGCGTTCGTAATGTCCTAGATCCAAATCGGTTTCGGCACCATCATCAGTTACATAACATTCGCCATGTTCATACGGATTTAGCGTTCCTGGATCTATATTTATGTAAGGGTCTAATTTCTGGATGGTAACTCGATAACCTTGAGCTTGAAGAAGTTTTGCTAAAGAGGCTGCGATAATGCCTTTACCTAGTGACGAGGTCACGCCTCCTGTTACAAAAATATATTTAGTATTGCTTGTCATGTTGCGCTTTTAAACGCGGACAAATTTACAACATTTATACTGGTATTGGTAAATTTTGAATTATTTATTTGTTGTGGAAAAATAAAAGATTTTTTGAAACAGACTATCCTCAAGACAGGGGAATAGAGGTATTTCGCTAGTTTCATTTTTACTTAAATACCAAAATTCTTTATTTTAGATTCCCGTTTTCACGGGAAAGACAAATTTAATTATTTATCATTATGCTTTTAAGTATGATTACCCGTTGTCTTTTAAATAATATTTGTCAATTCGAAAACTATTTTAACTCAAAATGCACATTGGGCTACTTTATTATAAAAAAACTACTTTTGAAATAGTATTATCATTTTCTTATCTGAAAACACTATTATGAGCTATTTTTTTAAAACGCTATTCCTGTTATGTATTTTATCCATAACATCACTTTCATGTAAAACCAACAATAATGACATAAATACCATTGCAGTAGATACTGTTTCAACCAAAGCGACACTAGTAAAACATACGGTATTATCTAATGGACATCCAATGGCAGTATGGGAAAAACAAATAGATGATGCGAAAGGCATTATCCTTTTTGTACATGGAAGAACTTGGAGTGGTATTCCCGATTTTGATTTGCAAGTTGAAGGTGAAGAACTATCATTAATGGACGGTTTGAATGCACAAGGATATACCACATATGCAATAGACTTACGTGGTTATGGAGAAACACCAAGAGATAGTACAGCATGGGCAACACCGATTGCGTCAGCAAAAGATGTTACTAATATAATACAGTGGATTTCAGAACAGAACAACAATACAAAAGTGCATTTATTTGGTTGGTCTATGGGATCTACAATCGCATTATTAGCCGCACAAAATGAAGCGACCAATATGGCTAGCCTTACAGTATTTGGTTTTTGGATGGATTTAGATGTCAAAATACTAGAAGACCCAGAACATAATGAGTTACAAAGAACCGTAAATACTGCTGAAGCCGCTGCAAGCGATTTTATTACACCTGGTAGCATTAGCCATAATGCTATAGACACTTATGTGAAAATGGCATTAAAGTCCGATCCTATTCGAGTAGATTGGAAACAACTGAATGAATATAATACCATTAATCCATCATTATTAGAACTTCCTGTATTAATTTTACAAGGTGAGTTTGATCCTATTGCACCTACTGATAGACAATCTAAATTATTTACTCGCTTAAAAACAGCCAACAAAAGTTGGGTTGTAATTTCAGGAGGCGATCATGCAGCATTTATGGAAACTCCAAGACCGCATTTTATTGAAGCATTTGCTGGATTTATTAATCGGTTTAACTAATAAAACTATAATCATTTTTTAAATTAAAATATGATAAAATTCTTTCGTAAAATCCGTCAAAACATGATTAAAGAAAACAAAGTGAGTAACTATCTGCTTTATGCTATTGGAGAAGTTGTGTTGGTTGTGATTGGTATTTTAATTGCATTAAGCATTAATAATTGGAATGAAAACAGAGTCAATAAAAATAAATTTGAAGCTTATTTAGGTGAAATGATTATTGACTTAAAACTTGATGTCAAATCTTTTGATCATGAAATTGCTAAAACTTCAATGTCTATTTCTAAAACAAAATCTTTTTTAGCACATAAAGATTATAGCACTTTTAAAATTGATAGTCTAGAAAAAAGTTTAGAAACATTTAGCGCAATTATTAGCATAAACAAATCAACCTTTAATAAAATAGAAGATTCAGGAATTACAGATTTTGGAGAGTACAATGACTTGTATAATGAGATTTCTGAATATTATAATTATAAAATCCTTAAAGTACTCGGCTATTCAAAAGTTATAAATAGACAAGTTGAAGAAGAAGATAAGGTCTGGCGTTATCAACAACAAGATTATGAATTTAAATATAGCACAGAGTTAACATCTCTTCAAAATAATGAAGATGCAAAAGAAATTTTAATTAAACTCATCAAATCTCCTACAGCTAGAAATATTTTAAAAATTGATTTTAGAAGAAAAACTCAACTATTGGGATATATACAAAGTTTAAAAGGAGAGACCCTAAAACTAATTAGTTCTATTGGAGCAGAATTAAAAAATGAATAATTAA
>CAYQME010000107.1:0-5061 GCA_964418645.1 uncultured Flavobacteriaceae bacterium | reverse complement strand
CACCAGCTTCTTGAGCCTTTAATGCAAACTTTACACTACTTACAACATGAACAACAGTAATGCCTTTATCTTTTAACCAAGTAGTCCAAGTTTTTGGATTTCCTGCTGAAGTAAATACAATTTTAACACCTTCATCAACAATAATATTCATAATTTCCTCAATATTTGGATACAACATGGGTACATTAACTCCAAAAGGTTTAGATGTTGCTGCCTTACATTTTTGGATGTGCTCTCTTAAAATTTCAGGATACATTGAGCCTGCGCCAATTAACCCAAGAATTCCTGCATTACTTGATACAGAAGCAAGTTTCCATCCGCTATTCCAAATCATGCCTGCTTGAATAATTGGATAGTGTATGTTGAAAAGTTTGATAATTCTATTCATTTACTCTTTTATGAGTTTAAATGTATTCAAGTTTTGATTGTCTCCTTGCAATTTTACTATATAAATACCACTTGGTAAGTAGTCCAAATTAATCCTTTTATTGTCCTGATTAATTATAGCTTTAGTAACTTGTTTTCCTAAAATATCGTAAATACTAAGCGATGCATTTTCAGTGTTTGCAGGGAAATCAATCTGTAATATGTTTTGTACTGGATTAGGAAATATTTTAAATATAGACTGTTGTGTCTTATCTAGTTCTAAGGTCAATGCCAACTGCAAATCTGGAATTCCATAACCAAGAAAAAAATCTGGTGTTGCAAATTGAGACGACGATTCCCTAACAAGTTGCATAATTTCAACATTGGTTTTATTAGGTAACGCTTGCCATAAACATGCAACTCCACCAGCCATTATTGGCGAACTAAACGAAGTACCATTATTTTGAACAATATTATCAAAAGGATCAATTACAAAACTTCCAGAACCTCTTGCGGCAACATCAGGTTTTTGTGTTGGTTGCAGAGCACTCCCTTGCGAACTAAATGAAGCATAAATTCCATTGCCATCAACAGCTGCGATACTTAACACGCCAGCAGCATCAGCAGGTGCGTTAACACCACTTACTCCAGAATTTCCAGCCGAATTAACCAATAACATGCCTTTATCGAAAGCTATATTTGCTCCTTTTGTAATAAAGGCTGTATTACCATTCATATCTGAAGCTGTATAGTTATAGTTGGGATTATCAAAATCAAAATAACCTAGTGATGTATTAATTAAATCGACACCCAAACTATCGGCACGTTCAGCAGCTTCTACCCAATAACTTTCTTCTACAGGATTCTCACTTGAAGCATCTTCAGTTCTAAACAGATAAAATGAAGCATCAGGAGCGGTTCCAACAAATTGATTCAATACAAAACCTGCCATAGTACTTAATACTTTCGTGCCATGATCACTAACTGCTGAGGCATATACATTACTTGTTCTATCTACAAAATCATAGCCATTCAATAAATTTCCAGCATCTCTTAAACGTTGAAATCCTGCCATTGTATTTACATTAGGAAAGCCTGCATCGAGTACTGCAACCGTCATTCCTGTACCAGTAAAATTAGAAACATGCAAATTGTCGGCGTTAATCATTTCCACTTGATTTTGAGTATTTCCATAAACAAAAACAGTTTGTGCTTCTTCTACTTCAAACTTATTAGCTGATCCTGAGATTCTTGCTGAGTTAAGGCTTTTATCTGCGAAATCAATACCACTCACAAAGCTTAAGACTATCAAATTATCAATATCTGTTTGTGAACCACGAACATGCACAGCATTAAACCATTTGGACTTAGCCATAACAGTTATTCCTGTGGCATTTTTTAATTGTGTTATGTAAGCTTCATTTACAGGAACATCTCTAGAATCAATAACTACACCATGATTTGTTTTTCTATCAATGGCTTTTTGCGTAAGTATAGTAATAGGATTTGCAATAGCATTGGCAACATTTACTTTATCGGTTAAATACACCCAAGCATCTTGTTGTGAAAACGCAAAAAGCTGTAAAAAAAGTAGGCCTATAAAAAGATATTTTTTATTCATAATTTGAGATTCGGTATCTGCAAGTTAAGAAATTACTCCTGAACCTACTAATTCGTCCTCTAAATACCATGCTACAAACTGACCTTCGGTGATTGCTGATTGTGGTACATCGAAAGCAACATACAAACCACTTTCTACTTTATGAAGTGTTGCTTTTTGCAGAGGTTGTCTATACCTTATTCGTGCCATAATCTGCATAGTTTCACCTGTTTGAAGTTCTAAATCTTCACGAATCCAATGTAATTCTTCGTTAGTTACAAACAATGCTTTTTTATATAAACCTGGATGCGATTTCCCTTGTCCTGTATAAATTACATTATCATCTACATCGGTATCAATTACAAATAATGGTTCTACAGTACCACCTACAGCCAAGCCTTTACGCTGACCTTTTGTAAAATAGTGAGCCCCTTGATGTTTCCCAACAACATGACCATCAGTTACTGAATATTCAATCTTTCTAGAGAGGTATTTTAATTTATCTTCTTCGGTTGAAAATATTGGTGCTTCTTTATTATACATGTTTTGTTCCTGTGGAATCTCAACAATAACACCTTCTTTTGGTTTTAGTTGCTGTTGTAAAAAATCTGGAAGTCTCACCTTACCAATAAAACAAAGTCCTTGTGAATCTTTTTTATCAGCAGTTACCAAATCCAACTTTGTTGCAATAGTTCTAACTTCTGGTTTGGTCATTTCACCAATTGGAAATAATGTTTTTGCCAATTGCTCTTGTGATAATTGGCAGAGAAAATAGGATTGGTCTTTATTGTTATCTTTCCCAGCTATTAACTGAAAAATATCGTTTCCATCTTTTGAAATAACTCCTTTTCGACAATAGTGTCCTGTAGCAACAAAATCGGCTCCTAATTCCAGAGCAATTTTCATAAAGACATCAAACTTTATTTCACGATTACAAAGTACATCTGGATTTGGTGTGCGTCCGCATTCATACTCCTTGAACATATAATCCACAATACGTTCTTTGTATTGCTCGCTCAAATCAACTGTTTGAAAAGGAATACCAAGTTTTTCAGCAACAAGCATAGCATCGTTACTATCATCAAGCCAAGGGCATTCGTTAGAAATAGTAACCGAATCATCATGCCAATTCTTCATAAACAGACCTATAACCTCGTAGCCTTGTTCTTTTAAAACATAAGCTGCAACGCTTGAATCTACACCTCCTGAAAGTCCTACTACTACTCTTTGCATGCCGCAAATTTACGAATAAAAAAAGGTAACCAAACTAGGCTACCATTTGAAATGTTTATGTCCTAAATAAATTTTTATTATTGTTTCTTTTTACGGATTACAATTGCCGAAAAATCTTTTTCTCTAGTAAGTTCTCCATTTTCATAATACTTCCACACACCTACTTTTTTTCCTCTTTTGTATCGTCCTTCAGCCAAAAGTTCGGCTTTACCATTATAATATTTTGCAACACCATGCAATTCATTATTATCATAAAGAAAGGCCTTTAAAACAACACCTTTAGTAGAATACCAATTAGATTCGCCTTGAAGTTTACCATCAACATAATTGGCACTTTCTGCCACTTCACCATCTTTATAGAACACCAACTTTTCGCCTTGGAGTAAACCGTTACTATCATAGGTTTCGGTTGACATTACTGCATTGTTGTTTTTATGATAGTAAGTCCATGTTCCAACATATTTTTTGACCTCCATTTTACCCTCACTAATCACTTTCCCTCTAGATGACAAAAACTTTACATAAGCACTAGTATCCTTATCATTAAATTGTTTGGTTGCTGTAAGTACACTTTTCTTTTTAATGAACTTATAAAACTTAAAAAGCCCAACTTCTTTACCATGATTAAACTCGCCCTCATAGCGCGGTTGGGTTGTTCCTTCAAAATTCTTTTTCCAAATGCCATGACGTTTATCATTGGCATCAAACTGATTGATGTCTTGGGCAGATAAATTGCCAACAAGTAACAGGGTTATTATTAAAAATATGGTATGCTTCATAATACTAAAATGTTTGTCATATTGAGTGGAAAGATATATCTATTCTAGAGATTCTTCACAGCTTTGTTGCTACCTTCAACACAAAATATATTTTGCGACTTGGTAACACTCAGAATGGCAATGAACTACTTTTAAAACAAACGAAATTATTAATAAAATGTTATAGCACAAAAAAGCCACCAATAATGGCAGCTTTTATGTTGTAATTTTATTTTTTACGCTTTTGCTGCTGTTTCTTTTGCTCTTCAGCTTTCTCCATCATTTCTGCCATTTTACGCTGAAACTTCCCTTGTTTTTTGGGTTTTTGTTTATTCACTTGAATTTGAGCATGAATCTTATCTTCGTCAAGAATATAGTTTTTAATAACTAACATAATACCTATAGTAATTAAGTTAGAAATAAAATAATACAAACTCAATCCGCTGGCATAATTATTAAAGAAAAATAACATCATTATAGGCGAGAAGTAAATCATGTACTTCATCATTTTACCCATGTCAGGCATTCCTTCTTGAGTTGGTTGTGATGCTGCTTGTTGTCCTGTTGTCATTTTCATATAAAAGAAAATTGCAATAGACGCCAAAATTGGAAACAAACTTACATGATCTCCATAGATTGGAATTCTAAACGGAAGTTCGGCAATTGTATCATATGATGATAAATCTTCGGCCCAAAGGAAACTTTTTTGACGCAGTTCAAAAGCTGTCGGGAAAAACATAAACAAGGCATAAAATACTGGAAGCTGAACCAATGCGGGCAAACAACCACTCATAGGACTTGCACCTGCCTTACTATACAACGCCATGGTCTCCTTTTGCTTTTTCATTGGATTATCTTTGTACTTCGCACTTATTTCAGTAATCTCTGGCTTTAATATTTTCATTTTTGCTTGAGATAAATATGACTTATACAATACAGGAGATAATACCAAACGCACCAAAATTGTCATTAAAATAATCGCAACACCATACGGCAAAAATCCGCTTAGAAAGCCAAACAACGGAATAAATAAATGCTTATTAATCCACCCAAAAAGTCCCCAACCATAAGGAATACTTTCTTCCAAATTTTTATCATAAGCTT
>CAYQME010000106.1:0-5302 GCA_964418645.1 uncultured Flavobacteriaceae bacterium | reverse complement strand
TTTACTAAAATAATCGGCTTTAAGCCAAAAGAAATATTCTGTCATATTACCATAACCATGACGTTGCCCAGGCATAAGCATAAAATCAAAACGTTTGTTCGCTTTTATTAAAGCATTAGCCATTCTAATAGTAGCTCCAGAATGCACGTTATTATCTACATCGCCTGTGACTAGCATTAATTTTCCTTTTAGATTTGCAGCTAAAGATTGATTTTTATCAATTTTGTAAATGAATTTAATATTGCCTTCAGCATCTTTTTCTTCTTGAACACCATGATGAGTTTCACTCCACCAACTATTATACATCGTATTGTCATGATTCCCTGAAGATGATACAGCCACTTTAAAGAAATCGGGATACACCAACATAGCTGCTGTTGACATGAAACCACCACCTGAGTGCCCAAAAATGCCGACTTTGTCAATGTTAATGAATGCATATGTGTCTGCGAGTTGTTCGGCTACATATTTTTTATCTGCTAAACCGTAATCTCTCAAATTGCCATAGCCATAGTTATGATACCATTTAGAGCGGTTAGGATTTCCTCCTCTATTTCCTAGAGTTACTACAATAAATCCAACTTGTGCCATTCTATCCGTTCTATTCATACGTACAGAAAATGACTTGCTCACAGCTTCGGTTTGTGGACCAGGATAGACGTATTCTATTAATGGATAGCTTTTGGTTTCATCAAAATCATAGGGTTTGTACATGACTCCATAAATATCAGTAATCCCATCATCGGCTTTCACCTTAAAAGGCTCTGGGAACTTATAACCAGTAGTAAATAATTGTGACAAATCAGCTTCTTCTAAATTCATAATAATAGTACCATTGCTATTTCTTAATTCTGATTTTGGAGTTGTATTTACTCTTGAATGATTACTCACAAAGTAACTGTTAGAATCAGACATACTTGTGTTGGTATTATAGTTGCCAGAATTTATGTTTTTTAGCCCTGTTCCGTTTAAATTGATTTTGTATAAGTGCTCATAGTAAGGGTCTTGATTTTTTGAAACGCCATTAGCAGTAAAATATAAAACACGTTGACTTTCATCTATATTTTTAAATCTGTTTGCATGGTAAGAACCTTTGGTAATTTGACGTTTTAAATTCCCTTTGGTATCGTATAAATAAAAATGTGCCCAACCATCGCGTTCTGCCCAATGCAACATTTCTTGCTCATTATTAAAAAGCACCAATGGTCTTGATTCAATATAGGTATTAAAGCGTTCTTTTATAAGTACAGTAACATTTCCAGTAGCAATATCTGCAACACAAACATCTAGCTTTTTCCGATCTCTACTAATAGTGTTAAAATAAATTTTCCCTTTCTTTGAAAGCAACAACGACGGTTTAAAATCATCATCTACATTAGACTGTTTTCTAGGAGCTCTATATACAGATACACTTTGTTGTTTTGTAGTATCTAACTTTACATTATGTACACTTTTAGAAGGAATATCAAAAATCAATAATTCTTGCTTATAAAATTCCTGTTCTCCAGGCATATGATATTTGTAAGTTTCAAGCGTAGGGCGTTTTTTGGTAACAGAATTTATTACCCATAAGTCTTTAAGCATTCTGGAATCTGTTTTTTGAAAAACAAAGGTTTGGGAATCGTGAGACCAAGTACCTCGAATATATTTTCTGTCATCCTTTTTTTTCTCTTTTGTTTCGTTGTTTTCACCTCTAGTGTTTCCTCCATAGCCATAGTTTTCTTCACCATCAGTTGTCCATTGGTGTTCCACAATAGTAGAGTCTTTTTCATCTTTGACGGCTTTTAATAAATTGGATTTATCCATCCAATATAAATTGTAATTCTTAGAGAATAATACTATGGTACTATCAGGAGAAACATTTGCCCATTTTTCCCACTTTTTGTCTTCTTCTTTTTTGTTATTGATTATAGTTAATGAGTTACTTCCTAATCTGTATTCTAAATAATACACCTTCTTTTCCATTTTAGGCTTTTTCTTTTTTGCCTTTTTAGTAGATGTAGAGTCTTTTTTAGTGTCGTCTTTTTTATCGTCTTTAACTTCAATTTTATCGGTTGCTGTGACTCTAAAACGAATTGCAGTTTCATTTTTAACAAATTTAAAATCGAAACGAGGTAGATGTTTTGAATCATAAGGATCTTTAGTGATTTGGGTTAACCAACGTGCCATTTTTTCGTTATCGAACATTTTGGTTTTTGTGCGTTTATCAGCATCAACTATATAGTAATTTGAACCTTCAGTAGTTTTGTATTGATACCAAAAACGATTACCCTTTTTTAACCAATGTGGTCTTACAGTTGTTGAGTGAACCAGTTTTTCGAGATTTGTAGGCGAAAATTTTGAAGCTAATCTATAATTTGGTGTTGGTGTTAGATTTTCGCTGTCATTTTGAGCAAAAACCATACTTATACTTAAAAAAAGAATAAGCAAAAAAGTAATTTTTTTCATAGTTTTAGTTGGAATTTTTATATAATTAAGTTGGTTTGACTAAAGTAATAAATACAATGCTAAGGATTTTAACTTATACCATAAAAAAGGAGAATTGAATGTAAAAAAGAAGTTATTTTGTAACTTTTATTGCTTACAAAATTTCTAATTATTATTTCGTTCTAAAATATATGTTTCTGTAATGTCGGTGGTTGTAATAGTACCATCTGATTCTGTTTCAGTATTGTTAGAATTTATTTTTAATGTTAAACTAATATCAGTTAATTCAGATATAAAACTACGTTTGTTTTCTCCATCAATAATGAGTTCTACAATGTTCCCGTTTCTAGTCCAAGTACCTAATTGGCTGGTTTCTAAAACAGCAAAATGCATGGTTTCAACACCATCTCTATTTGTAAAAAAATGATCTACAAAATAGTCTCCAATTAGGGAGTAATTATTAGGCTTTTCACTAAAAATCATAGTTATATCCATGTTCCATCCAAATCCATTAAATTGTGTTCTCCAAATATCATTTTGTAAAATTGAAGTTGTAGAGCCTTCATATTCATAAATTTCGACATGCCAATTCCCTTCAAGCTTTCCGCTCATATCGTTGCCTTCAATATTAACCTTTTTTGAACAAGAGTGGAATTGGAATATAATAAAAATGAATAAAAGAGGAATCTTTATTAAAGTTTTCATAGCTTAATGTTTCCTGATTCGGAACAATATAACTGAAAATTACTCCAAAAGAAAACATTTTAACAATCTAATAAGAGTTGAAGTTTTAAAACAAACCGTGAATTTCGGCTTCAACCTTATTTATGATGCTTCCTAAATCTTCAGGATTTTCAACAAAATCCAAATTATCAACATCAATAATAAGCAATTTGCCTTTGTTGTATTTCGAAACCCAAGCTTCGTAACGTTCGTTTAATCTGCTTAGGTAATCAATGCTAATTGTATTTTCGTAATCACGTCCACGCTTATGAATTTGAGAAACCAAATTTGGGATAGAGCTACGTAAATAAATCAGTAAATCTGGACCTTGTACTAAAGATTCCATGAGATCAAAAAGCGATTTGTAGTTTTCAAAATCACGATTGGTCATTAAACCCATGGCATGCAAGTTTGGCGCAAAAATATGGGCATCTTCATAAATGGTTCTATCCTGAATAATTTCTTTACCACTTTTTCTAATTTGTAATACTTGACGAAAACGGCTGTTTAAAAAGTACACTTGCAAATTAAAACTCCAACGTTCCATTTGGTTGTAAAAATCGTCTAAGTACGGATTGTCTACAACATCTTCAAGTTGAGCTTCCCATTTATAATGTTTTGCAAGTAATTTTGTAAGCGTAGTTTTTCCTGCGCCTATATTTCCGGCAATTGCAACGTGCATAATTTAATTCGTTATTAGTTGGTATTGATAAAGAAATTCATCGTCGTAAATATACAAGGTTTCGTTGGTTACTAAAAACTGATTTATTAACAATTGGGGTAATTTTATTTCTTTAATTTTGGTAGTATTTTTTCCTTTAAAAAATATTTGATTCTCTTTTAAAAGGAAAAGATTTTCATTGCCAACTTTTAAAGAAGTATAACCATTATTAGGGATTTTATAAATAAGGCTTCCAAAATAATTGTAAGCATAAATAAAAGTACTAGACATTAACCAGCAAAAATTGTAATTACTAGTAATATCTATAACCGTATCATTAATAGGTAAGGTTTTTGCAATTGTTTTTCTACTTATATAATCAAACAACTCCAATTGCTGAGTATTTTGATTAAACAACCAAACAGCATTATCATTAGCTGTTGAAACATGTGTGAGATTCCTAAATGGCTCAAGAAAATTAAAATCAATTTTAACTATTTCGGCTAACCTATTGTCCAGTACTACTACCGAATTAAAATCTTTGTAGAACAGGTTTATTTTTAAAGGATTAAATGTATTTGCAGAAGTAATATCACCGAGTTGAACATTGCTATAATTAATAGTTTTGTCCTTGGTCTGTAAATAAAACGTGCTGTTGTTAATGTAATATGTTGTGCCAAAATTATCTATATCTACAATCGTGTCAACGTTTAAAGCTTCTTTTTTTATTAATTTGGCAGTAATTGATGTTTGCGCAACAATGGATGATGAAAGTAATAAAATGAAAAATTTGATAAACTTCATAATGATTTGAAAAGTACAAAAATCAAACCAATTTTAGCAAATTAGTTTATATCCAAATCCTCTAACGTTTACAATCTGTATAGAATTGTCTTGTTTTAGTTTTTTACGGAGTTTTGTAATAAAAACATCCATACTTCTAGCGTTAAAAAAATCGTCATTTCCCCAAAGTTTGTTTAGAATAAGTGAACGTTCTAGTACTTCATTTTTATTTTTAATTAAATGAAAAAGTAAGTGTGCTTCGCGATGTGTGAGTTGAACTTTTTCTTCGTCTTTAAATTGAAGTATTTGTTTTGGGAAGTTGTAATTGTAGGCCCCAATTTGTAAAACTTCAGCAGTTTTTTGAAGCTTGGTTCGGTTAAGCAAACTATTTATTCTAACAATAAGCTCTTCCATGCTAAAGGGTTTTTTTAAATAGTCATTGCCTCCAATTGTAAAGCCTTCAACAACATCTTGTGTTTGGGATTTAGCGGTCAAAAAAATAATTGGAATAGTGTTGTCTTCCATTCTAATTTCTTTAGCTAATGTAAATCCATCTTTTTTAGGCATCATTACATCCAATACCAAAAGGTGGACATCTTCTTTTTGATAAATATGATAAGCTTCTTCACCGTTTTTAGCTAAAAACACGTTAAAGTTCCTAGTTTCCAAACTTTCTTTAATAATGAGTCCTAAAGCTGGCTCATCTTC
>CAYQME010000105.1:0-5471 GCA_964418645.1 uncultured Flavobacteriaceae bacterium | reverse complement strand
TATAAAATAGAAGAACTTGGAGGCGTAAGACTAATAATTTAACTCATGCACCAATCTAAATCATTATTCGCTAAATTTTTAAAATGGAAATATAAACATATTTCTCATAATCAATTTATTAATATTTCTAGCGCAATTATAGGTCTTTTAGCTGGCCTTGGGGCTGTAGTACTAAAAAATTTAACTCATTTTATTCAGGAATTATTGGAAGGTGAATTTATAAAAGAAATCCATCAAGCTTTTTATTTTATTTTCCCAATATTGGGATTGATATTGGTGTTATTAGTAATTAAATATGCCATTAGGAAAAGAGTTGGACATGGTATCCCTTCTACATTATATGCTATTTCTAAACAAAAAGGTATTATGCCTAGGCACCAAATGTGGGCGTCTATATTAACAGCTCCTCTTACAGTAGGTTTTGGCGGATCTGTTGGATTAGAGGGCCCTACTGTTGCCACAGGATCTGCTTTAGGGTCTAATTTTGCACGATTATTTCACCTTAATCAAACCAAAAAAACATTGCTTATTGGCTGTGCTGCTGCTGGAGCTATGTCTTCAATTTTTAAAGCTCCAATCGCTGCAATTATTTTTGCCGTAGAAATTTTTAGTCTAGAACTTACTTTAGCTTCTATGATTCCTTTATTACTAGCTTCTATAACCGCAGTATTGACATCGTATTTCTTTTTTGGTGATGACGTATTATTACATTTTAAAATACAGGATAAGTTTCAGCTAAATGATGTCTTATTTTATGTGCTTTTAGGAATTTCGTCTGCATTAACGTCTATATATTTCAGTAAAGTCTATTTTAGTATTGATGCCTTTTTTAAACAATTTATTAATCCATATAAAAGATTATTAATTGGTGGTGTATTAATAGGTATTATTGTATTTTTTGTTCCACCTCTTTTTGGCGAAGGTTATGAAACAATAAATAATGTACTAAGAGGTAACATTGATGCAATTACCGCCAACAATATCTTTCATTATATTATAGATGATGTTTGGGTAATTATTGGTTTATTAATTGGGCTTGTTACTTTTAAGGTCATTGCTATGTCCCTTACTTTTGGAGCAGGTGGTATTGGAGGCGTTTTTGCACCAACCCTTTTTACCGGAAGCATCTCAGGCTATGTTCTTGGTATGGTTGTTAATTATAGCAATCTTTTCAATCATCAATTATCTTTAACTAACTTTGCAATGGTTGGAATGGCAGGTCTTATGGCTGGTGTTTTACAAGCGCCTTTAACCGCTATTTTTTTAATTGCAGAAATTACAGGAGGTTATGAGCTTTTTGTCCCTTTAATGATAGTTGCTTCAATTTCATTTTTAATTACAAAAAAATATATTCCACATAACATATACGCTGCCCAATTGGCTAAAAAAGGAGAGCTTATTACACACGATAAAGATAAAAACATCCTAATGATGCTAAATATTGATAAAATTATTGAAACAAATTTTGTTACAATTTCTCCTAAAATGAATTTCGGAGAAATGCTTCATCAAGCGGTTACCAAATCGGCACGTAATTTATTCCCCGTTGTTAATGATGAACAAGAATTTATAGGTATTGTACTATTAGATGATATTAGAGAATTTATGTTTGATCAAAAGTTACATGAATCGACCACGGTTGAAGATTATATGCATAGTGCTCCCGACCTTATTAATTATGAAACAGATACTATGCAAATGGTAATGGATAAATTTCAAAACTCTAGCGCATGGAATCTACCGGTTATTAAAAACGGTAAATATTTTGGCTTTGTTTCAAAATCTAAACTACTTACCGCATACAGGCGACAATTAATTAACTTTGCCAAGTAAATCAAAATACGTCTTTATAAAAAGATCTTAAAATGAAATATCTTATTGCATTTTTGTTTTTAGCTGCTTTATCAAGCATTATAACAGGATATGTTATAGAAACAGGGTATTCTGAAAAATTGATTGGTTTTGGTGTTGTTGGGTTGTTCTTAATTGTGTTCCCTTTATTCTCGTATTACAGATGGAAAGACAAAAAAGTTGAAGATTATATGCTTACTAAAGAAAACTTAGAAAAAATGAGAGAAAGAGAAGGTCGTAAAAAGTCTAATTCAGATTCCGCTTTTCAATAAAAAATTGTTTTAATAATTGTGAGGCTTCTTTTTCTAATATCCCACCAATAATTTTAGTTTTTGGATGTAAAGTTGTTCCCATTACACCACATCCACGTTCTTTATCTTTTGCGCCAAAAAAAATATTGCTAATCTGACTCCAATACAAAGCGCCTGCACACATTTGGCAAGGTTCTAAAGTAACATATAAGGTACAATTATGAAGGTATTTTCCGCCTAAAAAATTAGCTGCGGCGGTAATGGCTTGCATTTCGGCATGTGCTGTAACATCTGTAAGTAGCTCTGTTAAATTGTGTGCTCTAGCAATAACTTTATTATCAATAACAATAACAGCACCAACAGGGATTTCGCCTTTTTTAAAAGCAACCTCCGCTTCTTGAAGCGCTTTCTTCATAAAATAAATATCATCAAAAGGAGCCTCCATTTACTTAAAATTTTTACAAATTTATAGGTCACGCTCTTATTTGTATTTAGTAAACTTTGCCCGCTCCCTATTAAATGCCCATTATGGGCTTTCATAATAGCTAAAATACAATATCATCTTGTACATTTGTAAACTCATGACTGATTTATTAGACCATATTAATTCGCCTAAAGACTTACGTCAATTAAACAAAGCTGATTTGCCTCAGCTTGCACAAGAATTACGTGAGTTTATAATTAATATTATTGCTACTAAAGAAGGCCACTTGGGCGCAAGTCTTGGAGTTGTAGAACTTACTATTGCCTTACATTATGAGTTCAATACGCCTCAAGATTTATTGATTTGGGATGTGGGGCATCAAGCCTATGTCCATAAAATTTTAACAGAACGAAAAACTATTTTTAATACCAATAGACAACGCAATGGGATTTCTGGTTTCCCGAAACGTGATGAGAGTATCTATGATGCTTTTGGAGTAGGTCATTCATCAACATCCATATCAGCAGCAGTAGGAATGGCAATTGCTTCAGAATTAAAAGGGGAAAGCAAACATCATATTGCAGTAATAGGTGATGCATCTATTGCTAGTGGAATGGCTTTTGAAGGCTTAAATCACGCAGGAGTAACTGATGCAAATTTACTCGTCGTCTTAAACGATAATGCTATTGGTATTGACCCAAGTGTTGGGGCTTTAAAGCAATATTTAACGAATGTAAAGAAAGGTACTCAAAAACAAGACAACATTTTTGAAGCTCTAAATTTTGATTATTCAGGCCCTATAGATGGCCATGATATTCATACAATAATTACAGAATTAGAGCGGTTAAAATCTATTAAAGGACCTAAGTTTTTACATGTTATCACTACCAAAGGTAAAGGTTTAAAGCAAGCCGAAGAAAACCAAGTCACCTATCATGCTCCGGGGAAGTTTGATGCAAAAACAGGCGACATTCTTGTAAAAAGTGAAATCATTGAGCCTCCAAAATATCAAGATGTATTTGGCCAAACTATAGTAGAGCTTGCTAAGCAAAACAAAAATATTGTAGGGATTACTCCTGCAATGCCTACAGGAAGTTCCTTAAAACTATTGATGGATGCCTTTCCAAATCGTGCTTTTGATGTTGGTATTGCAGAGCAACACGCTGTAACTCTATCCGCTGGAATGGCAACCCAAGGCTTAATTCCGTTTTGCAACATTTATTCTACTTTTTTGCAACGTGCTTATGATCAAGTCATACACGATGTGGCTCTTCAAAACTTACCTGTTGTTTTTTGTTTAGATCGATCAGGTTTGGTAGGTGAAGACGGCGCCACACATCATGGTGTGTTTGATCTAGCTTTTTTAAGATGCATTCCAAATCTCATAGTTTTTGCGCCGAGAAATGAAATAGAGCTTCGAAATATTATGTACACTGCACAACTTGGATTGGATCATCCAATAGCCATTCGTTATCCTAGAGGTAGAGGTGTTACCATTGATTGGAAACAGCTTTTTTCTAAAATAGCCATAGGTAAAGGCGTGCAATTACAAAAAGGCAAAGATGTTGCTATTTTAAGCATTGGAACTATTGCCAATAATGTTAGTATTGCTATTCAAGATTTAAATGTGTCTCATTATGATATGCGCTTTGTAAAACCTATGGATAGCATATTACTTCACAACATATTAAAAACATATGCCTCGATAATTACAATTGAAGATGGCACGATTAAAGGTGGTTTTGGAAGTGCTGTTTTAGAGTTTGCTGCGAAATACCATTATAAAAACAATATGCAACTTATGGGCATTCCGGATAGTTTTATTGAACACGGTAAAATTTCAGAATTACAAGAGTTGATTGCTCTTGATCCTGAAATCATACGAAAAAAAGTGCTTCAATTATTAGAATATTAAAAAAATAACCCGATTGTCAAAAAAATGTCATTCTGAATATTACCGAGACACAAAATATATTTTGTGTTGAAGGTAGCAGCGAGGCTGTGAAGAATCTCAAAGAATATTAAATTATTGATAATTCGATAATTGAGATTTTTCGACTGCGCTCAAAATGACAATACATACACTTTTTTTTGACCATCTCTTTATAGAATAGGGTTTAAACCAAAACACTATTTAATAATTATTTTTTAATGAACTGTTTTACTCCTTTTTTACCATCAACATTAATTTGTAAAAAATACATACCTACTTGCAATTGACTAACATCTAAATTACTGTTAATTAATTTTCCTTTAGATATAGTCTGCCCTAAAACATTATGTACAATATATAATGGTTCATTCCCTAGGTTTGAAGCTAATTTAACATTCAAATTATTTTCGACAGGGTTTGGAAATATTTTAATGCTATCACTTATATCAAACTCATTTACGCTTAAAGTAGAAGTTATAGTAGCCATAAACATTCCATTACCATGAGTCCCAATTAATAATTGATTGTCTGACGGTCTATATGCCATTGAGCGAACAACTGCAAAACCAATTAAGGTAGGTGCTTCTCTAGTCCAATCCACACTTGTTGGATCTGTAGTGCTGTACAATCCTCTCTCAGTACCAACTAAATACATAACTTCTCCAGACGCTACTGTAATAGCGGCCGACCTTATAGAATGTGCAGATAAATTACGCTCAACCAAAGTCCAAGTAGGTGTAGCACTTGTTGCATTAGTTGTTAAATAAATACTCGTAGTGCCATAGTTAGAATAGGTCGCCAAAACAATATCATTATTAGTTGGGTGAATGGCTAGTCCACTTACATAAGAAGGAAATGTTGTGCTTGCCCCTGCTGGTGTTATATCTACAGCTCCTGTTACATCTGGTGCGTTTTGAGGATCGTCTAATCTTAAAATATGACCTGTATCTCCACCCATTAATAAGTAACTTGTAGCTGCACTGTACGTTCCTCTTGTGGTAGAAAATGTTTG
>CAYQME010000104.1:0-5523 GCA_964418645.1 uncultured Flavobacteriaceae bacterium | reverse complement strand
GTGGTTTTTGACCGATTCCAACGACTAATTCACAAGGCCCTGAAAATCCATTACCATTTTGAAATTTAGATAATTCGTATTCAATTTCTTGCCATGCTTCAGCTTTTTCTTCATCAGATAAACCTCCTAACATTTGATGTAAAGCTGCAAAAGATTCATATTCAAATTGAACACAATCTTTGGCAGTATCCATTAAAACTGGTGCATTTACAATTTTGGATTCCACATTTGTAAATCCTGCTTGCTTAAAAGCAGTATCTAATACGCCTTCTGCTCCTAAACTAAATGGTCCAGGTTGTCCAGCTAAAGGAGGTGGTAGTTTTGCTCTTCGTCTTATAATGGAAACAGGTGTAGAAAAGAATTTGTTTTTATCTACAGTAGAATATACTATGGCAGCTACATATCCTCCTGGTTTTAAAACACGTAACATTTCTTTAAGAGCTTTTTGTTGGTCAGGAAAAAATATTAGTCCAACGCGTGAAATAACGGTATCAAAAGAGTTGTCTGGTAGTGTTAGGTTTTCGCCATCCATTTCTTTTGCTTCAATATTTTTTATTCCTTTTTCAGAAGCTAATTCTAATGCAAATTCAAGAATTTTTGGAGCTAAATCTGTTGCTAAAACAGAACCATTTGGGCCTACTTTTTCGGCAGCTGTTATGGACTGTTCTCCAGCTCCTGCTGCAACATCTAAAATACGATACCCTTCTTTTACATGAGCCATTTCTAACATAAGATTGGTTGCTGGACCAAGCCATGTTTTTAAGGTAGGATGCCAACGATGCCAAGCTTCAGCAGCAGTTTGCCATTGTTCTCTAGTAGTAGTTTTGTAATGATTGGGATCGAATACTTTTTTCATAATAATATATTTTATTTAATTTTTATTTGTTAATTGAAAGATTAAATACGTCTGGTCTTGCATAATGACCAACTACATCAAATCTGCGTTTGGCAGCAATAATGTCTTGCAAATCAATTTCTGCATAAAGCAAACCTTCTTTAGAATCTAAAGGACCAGATATAATTTTCCCATTTGGATCTATAATACAACTGTTACCTGTACTTATCCATTTTTTATCTTTAGGATAAATTTGTTTTAAGTCTTCTGGTAGATCATCAATGTGAAGCGTCATACAATTACTTACTACAAAAACGCCTCCTTCTCGTGCAATATGTTGCATCGTTCCTAACCAATCTGAACCTTTGTCCCAAGTAGGTGAGCATAATATTTGAATACCAGCTTCAAATAACGCAATTCTTGCTAATGACATAAAATTCTCCCAACAAATGAGACCACCAATTTTTCCAGCAGATGTGTTGTAGGATTTAAGTGTGCTACCATTCCCTTGTGCCCAAATTAATCGTTCACAGTTGGTTGGCATTAATTTTCGGTGTTTACCAAGTATTTTCCCATTAATATCAATAAAAAGAAGCGTGTTATAAAGGCTTGCATTGCTGGTTTCAGAATTTCTTTCATTCATTCCTATAACAACATTTATATTTGCAGATTTTGCAGCCTTACAAAGCTTCTCCGTTGAATTATCAGGAATGGAAACTGCATTTTCAACCAACTTTACATATAAACTGTTTAATTCTTTACCCTTGTGTGGTGGATACAACCAGACCCAATCTGGATAACCAGAAATATAAGCTTCAGGAAAGACAATTAAAGAGGCTCCTTCTCTTCCTGCTTCTAGAATGGCGTTACAAGCTTTCTCCACTGTTTTTTCTTTGTTTAAAAATACTGGAGTGAGTTGTGCCGCTGCTATTTTTGTTTTATTATTCATGTAATTATGGATTATTAATTACACAAAGATTAATTTTATAAACCGTATGAGGTTTTCTTAAACGTCCAAAAAGTGTTTTAAAAAGCCCAAATAACAAAAACTTAAAAATTAGTTATGATTCGTTGTGTTTAAGTTGTTTTCTTTAAACTGCAGAGGAGGTAAATTGTATTTTTCTTTAAACGATTTAATAAAATGAGAGTTATTTTTAAAGCCACTTTCAAAACAGATTTGATTAATGTTTAAGTCTGATTCTAATAAAAGTGTTTTAGCATATTCTAGGCGTTTATTTTTTATCCATCGTGCTGGTGAGGTTTGGAAAGAATTATCAAAATCTCTTTTAAAAGCTGAAATGCTTCTCCCACACAATTGAGCAAAGTCTTTTATTTTTAAATCGTATTGAAAATTTTCCAAAAGAGTATGTTCTATACTTATTTTTGAAGTATTTGCTAGAATTAAGTTATCATTTTCGTGTGAAACATTTCCATTCTTTGAAAACCTTTCTAATTTATGGCTATCAGGTATAATAATTGATGTAAATTTTTCAATTTCTACAAGTACAGAATTGGCATCTCCGACATAAAATAAGTGATCATTACCAGAAAGTTCAACAAATTTGGCATTTGGTATTCTATTCGCTAAATACTTGCCTTCTTCAATATTTACGTCTCTGTCATCTGTCCGATGCAGGACTAATGTAGGCACTTTTATGGTGTTCAATATGGATGTTACATCTGCTTCTGTATTCATTCTTGCAAGTGCAAGAGCAGCACCAGGACTTGCCGAAGAACGTAAATAGCTTGCAAACCAATCGTAATACTTTTTGTCGTTTACTAAAGATGGCATAATCCATTCAAGACCCATTTTTTGACCATTTCCCCAATGCTCTTTTATTGTTTTATAAAAAACCTCACGCTCTTCAGGTTTAGGAGCCCAAGGATAATCTTTAGCGTATTTTCTTTTTGCAAATACTCCAAAGTTAATAAGCGCAATGGTTCTTTCTGGATAGGTCGCTGCAAAAAGAGTGGATACTGTACCACCTTCAGAATGACCGAAAAGAATGGCTTTGTCAATGCCAACTGCATCCATTACACTTCTAATATCATCCATTCGTTCTTCCAGAGTACATGTTGGGCTTACCCTATCTGAAAGTCCTGTTCCTCTTTTATCAAATAAAATGAGTCTTGAGAATTTCGTAAGCTTGACGAGGAATTGGGATATTTTTGGATCTATCCAAAGCATATCGATATTTGAAACCCATCCCGGAACATAAATGAAATCCACTTGGCCATTTCCAATAACTTGATATGCTATGTTTACATCTCCACTTTTAGCATATTTTGTTTTAGGTTTTATGGGCATTTTCTAGAGTTTATTATTTGTTCAAAGCATTAACATAATGTGTCAAGATATATGAAAATAACAAATTTGTCTTATTTCGATTATGTATTCATAAATCTATAGAGATTTAAATTAAGACTTTTATAAAAATCTAATCTTATAATAATCATCGGAATTAGTTCAAGAGATCATCATTTTGTTATTCTCCCAAAAACGGATAACGATAATCTTTTGGTGGCACAAAAGTTTCTTTTAGTGTTCGGTTAGAAACCCAACGTAATAAGTTCCATACCGAACCTGCTTTGTCATTGGTGCCTGAACCTCTTGCTCCACCAAATGGTTGTTGCCCAACAACAGCTCCAGTTGGTTTGTCGTTAATATAAAAATTGCCAGCTGCATTTTCTAAAGCATTGGTTGCGATATCAATTACGTAACGATCTGCACTAAAAATGGCTCCAGTTAAAGCGTAAGGCGAAGTGTTATCTAATAATACTAATGATTCTTCCCACGTAAGGTCTTCATAAACATAAATGGTTAATACTGGACCAAAAAGTTCGGTACACATGGTTGCATAATTAGGGTCTTTAGCTAAAATAACCGTTGGCTCAATAAAATATCCTACAGAATTGTCATAATTTCCACCTGCAACAATTTCGGCATCTTTATCATTTTTAGCATTGTCTATATATTTTGATAGTTTATCAAAAGCGCGATCGTCAATTACAGCATTAATAAAGTTTGATGTGTCTTCAGGACTACCCATTTTCATTGATTGTATATCGGCTTGTACATATTTTTTAACATCATTCCACTTGCTTTTAGGAATATAAGCTCTAGAGGCTGCACTACATTTTTGTCCCTGATATTCAAACGATCCACGAGTTAAAGCTGTTGATACTTGTTTTGCATTTGCCGAAGGATGCATCCAAACAAAATCTTTACCACCAGTTTCACCAACAATTCTTGGATAAGAAATATATTTTCCTTGATTTACATTTTTACCAATTTGTTCCCAAAAACTATTAAAAACTCCCGTGGATCCTGTAAAGTGAATCCCAGAAAAATGTTTGCTGTCTAATAACACTTCAGTAATCATAGCAGAATTTCCAGTTACCATATTTATGACACCATCTGGCAGTCCAGCTTCTTTAAATAATTCCATAATTATTTGAGCAGAATAGACTTGAGTTCGAGCTGGTTTCCATACCACTACATTTCCCATCATAGCAGGAGCAGCAGGTAAATTTGCAGCAATAGACGTAAAGTTAAAAGGCGTTATTGCATATACGAACCCTTCTAAAGCACGATATTCCATTCTGTTCCAAATACCTGGAGATGAGATAGGTTGGTTTGCATAGATTTCGGTCATAAATTCTACATTAAATCTAAAGAAATCTATCAGCTCACAGGCAGCATCAATTTCTGCTTGAAATACGTTTTTAGATTGTGCAATCATTGTGGCTGCATTCATTTTTGCTCTATAAGGGCCAGCTAATAGTTCGGCAGCTTTTAAAAATATTGCAGCACGGTCTTGCCAAGGTGTGACCGCCCATTTTTTTCTTGCGTCAAGCGCAATTGTAACGGCTTCTGCTATGTGATGTTTTTCAGCAGTATGATAATTTCCAACAGTATGTTTGTGGTCGTGAGGTGGATGTATGGAAACAGTTTTACCAGTTCTTTTTTCTTCGCCTCCTATATAAAAAGGAATATCAACAGTTTCATTGTACATTCTTTTATAAGTTGCTAATAACTCATTACGTTCTGGAGAATTAGGAGCATACGATTTTACAGGTTCGTTAACTGCTTTAGGGACATTATAAAATCCTGTTGCCATGATTTATTTTGGTTTAATGATTTATTAAAATTTGAAGTGCAAAGTTACAATAATTTTGATGATTTTTTTACTTGAAGGAATGCAAAAACTACCTTAAAATATTAGTTATTTTTTGTAAGTTGCTAAACTGTTTTTAGACTATAATTTTTATGTGTACAGTTACTATAATTCCGAAAGGAAAAAACGACTTTATTTTAACATCTAATCGTGATGAAGCTCCCAATAGGACATCGCTTGCACCAGAAATCTATTCGGTAAAAAATACAAAAATGTTATTTCCTAAAGATGAATTGGCTGGAGGTACTTGGATAGGTGTTAGCGAAAAAAGTAGGCTAATATGTTTATTGAATGGCGGATTTATTTGTCATGAAAAGAAAGCAGCCTATAGAATAAGTCGAGGTGCTGTAGTTAACGATTTATTAGCTTCGGAAGATGTCGTTTCTGCAATTGAAAATTATAATCTTGATAGTGTAGAGCCTTTTACATTGGTTATAGCCGATTGGAATACCTATTTAAAATTCTATGAATTGGTTTGGGACGGTACAGAAAAGCACTTTTCAACGTTAC
>CAYQME010000103.1:0-5526 GCA_964418645.1 uncultured Flavobacteriaceae bacterium | reverse complement strand
AACCTGATTTTCCAGCATTTAGTGGTAAAGATTTAAAACCAATTTCCCCACAACCGGAACCTTTTATATTTAAAATGCCACCACCACCTCCACCACCTGTGGAAAATGATAACGTTAATTAATATAATAAATAACTAAAAACTTAAACATAATGTCAATTAAAATTATAGGAGCTGGTTTTCCAAGAACTGGCACAACAACGCTTAAAAGATGTTTAGAAACACTTGGGCATGCTAAAGTGTACCACATGAAAGAACTTCTTGTCAATCCAACAATGCTTCACTATTGGAAAACTTTAGATGAAACAGGAGATACAGATTGGGAAGGATTGTATAGTAATTATGATGCAACTGTCGATTTCCCTGGCTATCCTTGGTATAAAGAGCACATGAAAAAATATCCTGATGCCAAGGTTATCCTTACAGTAAGAGATTTTGAAAGTTGGTATAAAAGCGTCGACAGAACCGTTTTTAGAGCAGGACCACAAACACCTCTTGAAAAGATTAAAATGATTGGTAAATTATTATTTAATTCTCGTGCTCGGAATGTTGTAAAATGTATTAAATTTTTCAAAAAAACCTTTTTTGCTAATGAATTAAAAGGGAAATTTTTAGATAAAGAATTTGCCAAAAAAGTGTGGGAAGATCATATCGCTGAAGTAAAAGCCTTTGTGCCAGAAGATAAATTATTGGTATATGATGTACGCGATGGTTGGGGACCAATTTGTAAATTTTTAGGAGTTGAAGAACCAGCTGAACCACTTCCTCATTTAAATAAAAAGGAGAATTTTAAAGAAATGCTTCCTCAACTTATGAAAGGGAATATGGGCGAATGATGAATACTGAAAGTTGGCAAGTTAAATTAGCGTTGTTATTGGTAAGTAGTTTGACTATTATGTCTATGATTACCATATCAGCTTCTCTTCCTGATATGACTAATGCTTTTTCTGATATTCCTAATGGAAAAAAATTAGTAAAACTCGTGTTATCTTTCCCTGGACTGTTTATAGCATTAAGTGCTATTCTAGCAGGTATGATTATTGATAAATTTGGAAGACTTAAATTATTAGGAATTTCATTAGTACTTTATGCTGTTGGAGGTAGTTCGGGATATTGGTTAGATAATCTTTATTTTATACTTGCAGGAAGGGCTTTATTAGGAATAAGCGTTGGTATTTCAATGACGATAGTTACAACATTGATAGCCGATTATTATAAAGGACAGTCAAGACAAAAATTTGCAGGTTTGCAAATTGCAGTAATGTCTTTGGGTGGTATTGTGTTTATCACACTTGGTGGAATATTGGCAGATATTAGTTGGAGAGTTCCTTTTTTACTTTACTTTTTTTCTATTCTAATTTTACCATTTGCATACTTGTTCTTAAAAGAACCAACGATTCCTTCAGAAATTAAAAGTGACAATAAATTAGTAAAGTCACCAGCTATTATATGGTTTGTGTTTATAAATGTAATGTTGATGTGGATTTTATTTTTTATAATTCCAGTTCAAATTCCTTTTCATTTAAAATCTATTGGAATTGAAAAAAATGCGCTTATCGGAATTGCTATTGCATCTAGCACTTTTTTCTCTGCTATTGGCGCAATTTCATATTCTAAAATAAAAAACAAGTTTGGGTTTAAACAAATATTCGGAATAGGATATTTTTTAATGGCAATTGCTTTTGTCTGTGTTTCTTATGGTAACTCTTATACTATGGTTATGGTAGCAATGCTTCTTGCAGGTTTAGGAATGGGTTTAATGATTCCTAATGCTAACATTTGGGTTATGCAATTAGCACCACCTGAAATAAGAGGAAGAGAGATAGGTAGATTAACAACATTTTGGTTTATGGGACAATTTTTATCGCCTATAATCCTTCTTCCGTTTTTAGATGCTATGTCTCACTCACAGTTATTTTTTGTTCTAGCTTGTGTTTTATTAAGTTTGAGTATGCTTCAATTTACTTTTTATTTACCGTCAAGTAAAACAAAAAAGGGTTGAGAGCTAACTTGGAATTCAGATTAATAAGAATCATTAAAGTTTTGTATTTTCGTTTTTTGTTTGAAGAAAAATGAATATAGAAAATTTACATACGAGTACATTAGAAAAACTATTTGGGTCTATAGATTTAAGAATCATTAGGCAAGATGAAGATGTTAGAATTGTTCAATTGAATGATGAAAACGGAATATCTAGAACTCTAGGGATTGTTAAATTTTTTAATATTGAAAATGATCTACTTGTAGAGGCACATGAAAAAATTCTAAAAGGAGGTTTACTAGGTAAAACACTTTTTGATTCCAATATTGATTTTGATAAAAAACTCATTGGGACGCTTCAAGTAAAATTGCCTCAATGGCTTAAGAATGATTTTAATACAGAACAAGATTCAGGTTTTGCTATCATTTCTAAAATATCAATATACAACGATCGTTTATCAAATGATAAATTATTATATTCAGAATTGATAGAAATCATTCCACCAGAATTAACAGATGTTTTCATTGATAAAACAAAACAATTAGAGGATATAAGCTTAAATGTACTTTCATTGTTTAAATCTACAAATTTGGAAATAATCAAGTTAGATAAAGAAATATGATTAGTTGTATTGTTATAGGTGCTGGTCCAGGTGGAATTGTAGCCACAAAAGAACTTCTTGAAAAAGGGTTTAAAGATGTTTTGTGTTTAGAACAGTCAGATAAGTTAGGTGGCGTTTTTGCAGACACTTATGACAATCTATTACTTACATCTTCGGTAACTTTTAGCATGTTTTCAGATTATTGGGTAGGTGACGGAAAGAGTAATGATTTTTGGACAAAAGATGATGCTGTTAAATATTGGCAGGATTACGCTAATCATTATGATGTTACCAACCATATAAAATTTGATTCTTGTGTTAAAGAAATTTCAGAATCAAAACAAAACACTTGGCATATTTTATTAGAAAACGGGAATACATATGATTGTGAAAAATTAATTTTAGCAATAGGAAATAATAATATCCCAAAATTTCCAGATTGGCACAAAAGTCTCACTAATATCCCGTACTCTCATTCTAGAAATTATAAAAACGCCAATGGTTTTGAAGGCAAGCGCGTGCTTATTATTGGAGGAGGAGAGTCTGCCTCTGATGTTGCTTTTGAAATTTCTAAAGTAGCCAAAGAATGTTTGGTAAGTCTTAGAGAAACTACAGGTTGGATTGTGCCTAGGAAGCGCGGTGAACATGCAGCAGACGTATCTACGCATCGTGGTATCTGGGATTTGCCACGTGAATACGGCAAACGTTTGAGTCCATTTGTGTTAAAATTAGAACGTGCTCGAAAAGACCCAGTTTTTGATGCACTTGCCGACCTAAACGAAAAAGTAAGCTCAAAAAACGGGATTTGGGGAATTTATGGCACAAAAACGCTTGCTTTACCAAAAGCAATAGCCAATCATGGATGCAAAGTAGTTGGTAATATTGTAAATGTAAAAGATGGTGGACAAATTCTTGAAACAGCTGATGGAATTACTATTGAGAATATTGATACTGTGATTTTTAGTACAGGCTATATAAACAAAGTTGATTTTATGCCAAAGGAACTTCAGGCTTGCGATCCAAGAAGTATGTACAAGCACATGTTTAATCCAAATGTTGGAAATCGTCTTGCTTGGGTTGGTTGGGCACGTCCAGGTTTTGGGAGTCAGTTTCCTATTATGGAAATGCAATCACGATATTGTGCTCTTATTTTTTCAGGAGAATTAAAATTACCTAGTTTTGAAGAGATGATTAAAGATGAAAAAAATGATATTGAAGTTTATAAACAGCAATTTGAAGACAATGCATTACGTATTCGTAGCTTGGTAGATTATCATAAGTATATGAACGATTTAGCCAAAATTATGGGATGCTATCCTCCAATAATAAAATATTTTTTTCTACATCCAAAACTCTGGTTACATTTAATGTATGGCCCTACTCAAGCCACACAATTTCGTTTAAAAGGTCCAGGAAAGAAAGTAAAACTTGCCAAAGAAATTATTTTAAAATTGCCAATTAGCACATACAATCACATAGTTAAAGCAGGATTAAGAGGTAGAATTCGTTATGGGATTAAGGCTTTATTACCAAGATAGGAGTCTTATTAAATTCTTAAGCATATGTAACAAACGTTACTGACTAGCATCATTAAAAGTTATAATATTGTATCTCGTAATTATTGAATTTTCATAAACAGTAATGACGGTTAATAGCGATTTGGTGTATACCTTAAAAGGTGTACGCCTTTTTTAATACTTGTTTTTCAAAAATTAGACAAAAAAGTAAGGGTTGCTAATTTTTTTAGCAACCCTTTAATGATTATCCCTTTGAACTAAAAAAGCTTTTTAAAGATACAAAAATAAATTTATAATAGCAACATACTTTTACAATGAACAAGGCTTAATGGTCATTATTTTTTTTGCTAATCTAAAAAAAAGCTGTATGTTTGTCGATGATATTTACCGTTTGTCGATTGCGTAAGTTAATTTAAACAACTGAAGGATACCTTTTTATGAATTTCCCCAAGAATCATAACCTACTAATAGTTAGTCTAATAACTATATTATTTCTAATACCTTTTATTGGTAATGCACAGACTATACAAGTAGAAATAGTTGGTGGTGCAATAGTTACACAGGGTTCTACAATAACAATTAATGCAGGAACAAGCTTAGATTTTAGAATTACAAACGTTGATTTTTCGAGTTGTAAAAAATTAAAAATTAAAGATATAAACATATCTAATACTGCCGATTTTGATATATCACCAAATAATCCTAAAAAGAATATAAAACCCGAAGGTTGTAAAGGTGGGAAGAAAAAACTTGATTTTGAAATAGAAAATATGAGTGCAAGTTGTACAACTGCAAGCACTCTTGTTACTATAAAAATTAAAAATCAAGCAGACTTTACGTTTACTTTAGAGGTAAATACATCACCGATAATTTCTGTTTTAGGAGGAACTCCACAAGCCGATATATTAAATGGGGCCACAATTACAACAGCGACCAATGGAACGTATTTTGGAATTATAGATGCAGGCAATTCAGTAACGCGAAATTATATTGTTACCAATACTGGAAGTTGTCCTCTTGATATTTCTGCAATAACTAGTTCACTGAACGATTTTGCTTTAGATGGATTTATGTTTTCGCCAACTTTTAGTCCATTACCATTTACTACAAGTATCGTCCCAGGATCTTTTGCAATATTTAGGGTAACCTTTACAGGGCCTGTCGCGGGTTCTGGAACGTTAACCTCTACTATAAGTATTACTAATACAGATAATACCACATTTACTTTTGATGTAAGTGCCGAAATGTTTGATTTTAATATTCCAGGACCAGGAGGTGTCACGGCAGATTTTAGATTGTGGTTAAAATCTACAAGAGGAGTTACAAAAATCGGTTCAAATGTTTCTAATTGGGAAGATATAGGAACCAACGGTAAAGACGCATCACAGGCAATTGCTGCCAAGCAACCAACGTATTTAGATACGGCTG
>CAYQME010000102.1:0-5585 GCA_964418645.1 uncultured Flavobacteriaceae bacterium | reverse complement strand
AATCTGTTTTTAAATAATGAGACTGCCATACCCAATCAAGTTGAGCACAAGCTATTTTACTAAAAAAGTAAAATTTGCAGTGACGCATCAAGGTTAACTGGTTTATTTTTAATGATGTATTATTTCGAACTCCGGTTAAAAAGTACTGCGATAATAAAGAACCCAATACCAGTAAGTGTTGGTGGCGTGATTCCTTTATGCATATTTACGCCCTTAACAATCATTACTATCCCAACAATTACAAGTAAGACCAATAATACTTTTTGTAGTTTCATAAGTGTGCAGTTTATATTGTTTCTATAGGTTTTCCTAAATATACTAATTTATAACCTTTTTCTATTTTGCGATTCTCTAAACTATACGACGATATTATTTCCAACTCGCTATTCGCGTCTTTTACAAACAACGGGATGCTATCCTTGTCATTAATGGTAATCTCTATAAGTTTCTTGAAATGTGTAACGTCTTTTATTTCAATTTCATGAATAGCTGGAAATTTTTTTACGGTTCTGGTTAATAACTCAAAATCATCTGTATGAGAAAACAAACCTTCTTTTGGGTTGTTTGTAGCGTCATTCATTTCTTCTTCTGTGATTAATCTAAAAGCGCCATTTTCTCCAAAATGTTTCCTAAACTTATTAATGGCGTATTTATTAATATCTGCGTTACCTGTTAAAGCCATTAAATACCCGATGTCATTAAGTTCAATATTGTCCGTCAGTGCATCTGAATAAATATTGGTGTTTAAAGCATCTAGTCCTATTTTTTGAGCTTTTTCAATATTAACATGATTGCTATCTATAAGCACCACATGTCTATCGTTTTTTTCCAAATAACTCGCAATTAAACGCGATACTTTTGATGCGCCCACAATTAATATCCCTTCTGCCTTTTTTAAAAACACGCGTGCTATTCTTGCAAATAGTCGTGCTGTAGTGGCGTTTAGAAGCACTGTTCCAAGAACAATCATAAACACCAAAGGGGTTATGTATTCAGCTCCTGAAACACCGTTTTTAACAAGTTTTGAGCCAAATAAAGAAGCAATACCTGCGGCAACAATACCTCTTGGTCCTACCCAGCTAATAAATAATTTTTCATTTAGTTTTAAAGACGATTTTCGGGCACTTAAAAACACTCCTAAAGGACGAATAACAAATACAACAAGCGCAAATAAAACAGCGGTTTTCCAATGGTATATAAGCAATAGGTCTTCTATATTAATATTTGCCGCAAGGAGTATAAAGAGAATTGAGATTAATAAAATACTTAAGGACTCCTTAAAATAAAGTAGTTCTTTTAAGTAGGCAGATTTTGAGTTCCCTAAAACCATACCCATAACAACTACTGCTAGTAATCCTGATTCGTGAGCAAAACTATCAGAAAGCACAAAAACGCCTAAAACAGTCGCTAAAGCAAACACGTTTAGCAAGTAATGTGGAACCCACTTTTTGTTTATTGAAAAATTAAGTGCGTGTGCAAAAGTAAATCCGAATGTTGAACCAAATAGTACTATTTTTCCAAATTCAATAAACGCTGTTTCGGTAAACTCTCCACCTGCTCCTACGCTAATAAATTCAAAAACAAGTACAGCCACTAATGCGCCAATAGGGTCAATTAAGATACCCTCCCATTTTAAAATGGCAGATACGTCTTTTTTAAGAGGAATGTTTCTTAATATAGGAGTAATAACCGTAGGCCCAGTAACTATAATTAATGCCGAGAACAAAAACGAAATTTCCCAACTTAAATTAAATATTAAATATACTGTAATTGCTGCTGTAAAAAACGTTACTAAAGAGCCTAGTGTGATTAATTTTGTTATTACTGGGCCAACATTTTTAATCTCATTGGTCTTTAAGGTTAAACCACCTTCAAATAGAATAATACTAATAGAAAGCGATACAAAATAAAAGAGACTATCTCCGGGAAATAAGCCTTCATTACCATTCCAAATAGGTTCAATCCACTTTGTTCCATCTTCCGATAAAAACTCAGACGCTACGGGACCCACCAATAATCCTATAAGTATTAAGGGTAAAATTGCTGGTATCTTAAACCGCCATGCAATCCATTGGGCTAATATGCCTGCTATAATGATTCCTGCTAATTCTAACATTAAATATATTTTGTTGTTAAAATACTAATTTATGTTTATACGAAAGTAGTTTATTTAAACGAAATTTAATCGCCTTTCATGGTGAGCCTTAAAACTGAACATGCCGATTTTTCAGCAAATTTGTCTTTGCCAGTACCTACTAATACGCTTATCCAATTATCTTTTTGTGGCGTTCCTAAAATAAGCAGATCATACCCTGCAGATGTTTTTGAAATAGCATTTATGGAGTCGTCCGATTTTAAAATAATAACCTCGCTTTGAGTGTTTACTTTTTGTAAAAGGTTTAATGATGTTTGCCGCATTACTTCCTTAACATTTTTAGGTGTTTGTGTTGGCAAAACATGGAGTAGAGTTAGTGAGGCATCATAAAATTGACAGATGCGATCGGCAATAGCAATAAAGTTTTTATCCTTTCTTCCTGGTCGTAAAGCGAGTAAAACTTTGCCTATATGTCTTACGCCGTTATCTTTAAATAAGGCAAAATCAGAATCTATATGTGTTACCAACCAACCTATAGGGTTTCTTACTAAAATTCCACTATGTGCCCTTCCGCTCCAGCCCATAACTAACCAATCACAATGGGTTTGATTGCTTAATGCATGAATTGTATTTGAAACATCATGCGTCACAACAGCTTCAAAGTCTATATTTATGTTTTTACCTCTTGCTAAGCCCGAAATTCGTCGTGCTAAAGAGGTTATTTTGGGACTATCTTCCATAAAAGCATCTAGAAAAGTTTGGTTGGGGACTTCGGTTATATTAACCGCTTGAAGCTGATCTCTTTTATTAATGGCGGCTCCTATTTCAATTAACATTTCTGGAGAATTTTCATTTCCTAACAAAGGAACAACAACCCCTGCATCTGATGCTAATTTACCGTCTAAAATTTGTGAATCAATATCTCTTTGCTTTTCAATATTCTTTCGCTCCTTGTTCTTTTTGTTGTATAACAAATAAAGTGCTGGTCTATGGCCATAACGTCTTAAAATCCCTGTTCTTGCTGTCTTTTTCCCAAAATAAAAATAGATGATGAATCCTAATGCTATTATTGTAAGAATAGCTATAAAAGGAATGAACCCTAAAAACACTAATAATACAACGCCGCTAATTATACCAAAAATCTGCATAAACGGATACAACGGTGAACGATAAGGAGGATTGTACCACTGCACAGATGTTTCTCTTAAAACAATAACGGCAGCATTAACAGCAACAAACATCATAACCATAAAAGCGCTCGCTAGTTTGGCTATTTTTTCAACATCAAGAAAAAGTATTACTAGTGCCATTGCTACACTTGTTATAATAATAGTAACCACAGGGGTAAGGTACTTAGAGTGAACTTTACTCATAAATGTTGGCAACAACTTGTCTCTAGACATGGCAAATGGAAACCTAGAAGCGGCCAAAACCCCTGAATTTGCCATAGAAATAAGTGTAATAACACCAACGCCTGCGGCAATGTACCCTACGTACTTTCCGCCTAATAAGTTTGAAATAGTATAGATGGGTTTAATGTCTGTTTTTAAAGAATCCATCGGTATGTTTCCAACCAAAATAAAGGTCACAAACACATATATTATAGTCATTATTAATAACGATAATATCATAGCCCTTGGCAGATTTTTATTTGGGTTTTTTATTTCACCTGCTATAGCCGCAACCTTTGTTACCCCTGCATAAGAAATATAAACAAATGCCACGGTAGACACTAGACCAATATTACCGTCAACTAAAAAAGGATCTAATAAATTTGTATCAATTCTTGGAACTCCAAAAATGAGTATTAAAACCAAACTTATTAAACTAATACTAACGATTACAATTTGAACTTTCCCTACCTTTTTTATTCCAAAAATGTTTAACAAAAGTATTATTCCAAGAAAGAAAACAGCAACATATTTTGTTAAGTTGGCATCTATACTCACTAAAATTGAAAGATATGCACCAAAACCAACCAAGGCAAAGGAACTTTTTAAAAGCAGTGATAACCAGAGCCCAATCCCTGAAATAGTTCCAAAAATGGGTCCAAAAGCGCGTTCAATATATACGTAAGTTCCGCCCGAAGAGGGCATTGCGGTTGCAAGTTCTGATTTTGATAGTGCTGCCGGTAAAATACATGCAGCAGCAAGTAAATAAGCTAACCAAACGGACGATCCTGTTTTGGCTGCTGCCAGCCCTGGAAGTACAAAAATTCCACTTCCTAGCATCCCTCCTATGCTAATGGCTATTACTGAAATTAATGGTAAGCTACGCTCAAGTTTTTTCAAAGTCTGAAATATTTGTTTCTAAAATAGTCTTTTTTTGTTAATCTTATAAAATCAAAATATTTTCTTAAGGCTGTAGCGTTTTATTGCTTCTTTTCTTAATTTGCACAAAAATGAAATTATACCCCATAAATTCAGGAAATTTTAAATTAGATGGCGGTGCTATGTTTGGTGTAGTTCCTAAATCGTTGTGGCAAAAAACCAATCCGGCCGATACTAATAATATGATAGATATTGCTGCGCGCTGTTTGCTCATTGAAGATGGTAATCGATTAATTTTAATTGATACGGGAATGGGAAATAAGCAAAGTGATAAATTTTTTGGTTACTACTATTTGTGGGGAGGTGATACTCTAGACAAATCTCTAAAACAACATGGGTTTCATCGCGATGATATTACCGATGTATTTATGACGCATTTGCATTTTGACCATTGCGGTGGAAGTACGCAATGGAATAATGACCGAACCAGTTATGAGCCTGCGTTTAAAAATGCACACTTTTGGAGTAACCAAGACCATTGGCGGTGGGCTGTTAGTCCCAATAAACGTGAAAAAGCATCGTTTTTAAAAGAAAATATTTTACCTATGCAAGATAGTGGGCGATTAAAGTTTATTTCACTTCCTCAGGAAGATATTCTTGGACAATCTGAGCTAGGATTTGATGTGTTCTTCGCAAACGGACACACCGATAAACAAATGCTCCCTATGATAAATTATAATGGAAAAACCATCGTTTTTATGGCCGACTTAATACCAACCGTTGGTCATTTGCCAATACCTTTTGTTATGGGTTATGATACAAGACCTTTATTAACCCTTGACGAAAAAGAGCGTTTTCTAAATTTAGCTGCAGATAACAATTATTATTTGTTTTTAGAGCATGATGCCCACAACGAAATAATAACCGTACAACAAACCGATAAAGGCGTGCGTTTAAAAAACACGTTTAACCTAAGTGAAATTACAGAATAAACCATAAAACACAATGAACATTAAACCTATTAAGTTAATTGCGCTAAGTGCTTTTACCACTGCATTACTTATTGCTTGCGGAACTACTGCAACGATTTTATCAACCCCAATTGAAAACATTGATAATACGCCTATAAAGTTTAACGAATTAACGGAATCTGAAGAGCGTTCTTGGAGTCATTTAGATTTAGTAAAAGACACCATTCCAGGGATGAGTGTTAATAAAGC
>CAYQME010000101.1:0-5632 GCA_964418645.1 uncultured Flavobacteriaceae bacterium | reverse complement strand
ATTTGCTGAAGATATTAAACGCTCAGGCAAAGCAATAACCCTTAAAGATTTTAATATTTATGAGAAATAATTTTTACTCTTCTTTTATTTTAAGAGCATTTTTAAAAATTGCTCTTAAAAGAGGAATTGATAACATAAGAATTGATATTACTAGCCCCATTCCAAAAACAAAAACAGCGAGGTAAACATAATACAAAGAATCTTGCATTTCAGAAAAAAAGATGTTTTCAGAAAAATACATCCAATAACTTTTTTTTACTCCAGCAATAAGCAAAGTAATCCAAAAAAGGAATAGAGAAACCCTAAATAGATTACGCCCATATTTAATCGCAAATTGATTAACATTAAAAGAAGGATTTATCTTTGATACAATAAAGAATACTGAAGCTAATAAGATTGTTGTATTTATACCAATGGTTGTTCCCATAGAATGAGCTACAGTAATATGAGTGCCGTGAGTAAAAAAATTAATCGCAGGAATAGAGAATAATAAGGCTAGAATCAGATTTAAAAAAACCCAAAAGTCGGCTGTAATTAAAAATTTATATGCCATACAGTAGCTTTTTTTATCTTCCTTTGTTAAGGATTTTTTCCATTCTCTAATAATATAAATTAACAATATCCATTCTGTCATACTCACTCCATAAGCAACATAACGAATCCATGGCTGTGTTGGGATTATATAGGTGTGATGAGCCCAACCAAACATTAGGTTTGTTAATCCAAGAAAGTAGAAGAAAAATACTGTTTTACCACGTGCTGCAGATTCATCATTTTTAATTTTAGACATTATATAAATGGCAATACCATATACCAACATGTTCCAAGAACCTATAAAAGAGCCATAAGATTTCCACTGAACAGAAATATCTCTAATAAAGTTTTCATTAAAATTTGGTATCAACCAAAAATGTGCTTCACTCAAATGGTAGATCATAAAAACAATTCCTGTTCCCCACATCCAATAATAAACTGGCCAATTTTTTACTTGTTTCCTAACGGTTTTTAAGTAGTTTATACCAAACAAAATCCAGCCTAAAAGTATAGGAATAGTTAATATTGGCATATATGACAAATACTCCCTTCCCTCCATTTTACCAGTTAAAAAAGACACATAAATTCCTATTCCGGTTAATAGAAAAATGATAAAATGGGTATGCATTAACTTGTTAGAAAATAGTTTTAATTTCTCTATATAAGTTATAAAAAAATAGATGCTTCCAGTGGCACTAAGTATAATCCAAGAAATTGTTGAGGTTACATGAAAAGGTCGCATTTTATTAAACGGAATATACGCTTTTAAAAAGTCTGGAATAATATATTGTAATGATGCTAACAGACCAAAAAGCAAACCTAATATTAAAGCTAAAAGTGAAAATATTAAAAAAAGTAATGCTGTTTTATTCTTCATCTTTGTACTTTATTTCAACCCATCCGCTTTTTTTAATTTTGGCGTTGTAATTTGGATAATAACCCGTACTATCAATATGTTTTAAATACGATACAAGTGCTTCTTTTTCATCTTCTGAAAAATTGAATTTTGGCATTGATTTAATACCACTATTTAATAATGCCTTTATGTACTCTTTGCCTTTATTTGGATTAGAAAAAACATTAGTTAAATCTGGTCCTAAATATCCACCAAGGCCATAGATTTGATGACATGCCCAGCAATTGTTTTCTTGCCAAAGCTGTTGTCCTTTAATTGCTATTGAAGACAACTTTATTGGTTGATTATAATCCTTTAAGTTATACACGGAAAAGTTATACACAGAAAAGTTATACACAGAAAAGTTATAAATACTAAAGATTATTATTAAACCTGAAATTATTAAAATATTTTTTTTATACATAAAGCTTTAAACAACTGCAAAGATATAATTCAATGCCTTTAAGGATATGATATTTATCATAAAATTACATCTCTATTACAATTAATACCCCATTAAATATAAACATGTAAAATATAAATAATAATTTTATGAGCAATCATTTATGCTTTTAGTTACAAAACAAATCTTAATGAAATATTTTTTTAGTTTCATCTTTTTTTGTTTCAGTATTTAACTGAAAATGGTTTTCTATAAGTTGTGTCCTATTATTTGCTAAATTATTTACAGGATCTTTCCTATGATAATATCTTAATTGATGTTCTTTTTGACGACCAGAACTAAAACTAGACACACGTTTAAGGTATCCAATTACTCGAGTAGCATAATCAACATTACTAGAATTGCACTTACTACAATTAAACGATGTCTGTTTATCGATATTATCGCATTCGTTACAAATGGTAATCCTTACATTAAAGCAAAAATAATTACAACCTGCCTTTGCCGTTGCATGAATGAGTTTTACAAATCCTTCTTTATTTGGAGCTTCTTCTAGATTAAGATGAAGTGCTGAACCACCATCAAGATATTTTATAATTTCATTACCATGTAAAATTATTTTATCAAGTGTGTTTGTATTGGTATCTTCAACTTCATAGAAATAAGAGTTATAACAGTCTCTTGGCACAAATAAACCATCTTCTTTGTCCCATTTTGCATTTTTTACTCCTAGATTTTCAGCAGGCACAAATTCTGTGTTAAACATATAACCATATGTTTTTTTAGCATGTTTATTTTCATCATAAATTGCTTTTAAATGTTTGTTTACAAATGCTTTGTACGCATCATTATTCCCTACGTTTATACCTTGACTCTCGGCAGCCTCAACCATACCATTAATTCCTATAGTTAAAAATTGCTTATCTAAAGTTATAAATCCTGCTTGGTAAACGGGTAACATTCCAGCAGCTTCATATTCATCAATCAATTTCCTGTAAGCTACTTGATACTTATGAATTTTCTGTACTTCGGCAACAATATCTGCACCTTTTTGAACCAACCTATTCATATTTAGTGTAATTACGTTTATAGATCCTGTAGAAACTCCTCCAGCTCCAAGAGAATAACTAAAGGTATTATCACTAATTTCATTTCGTAATCTGCAACACGATGCTAAACTATCTGCATTTTCAGATTGGTATATAAAAAATGAATTGCCTTCACTTAATTCTTTAGCACACATTTGAGTAAACTCGGTATCTACAGGTTTTCCATCTTTAACTAACATAGCGGCAGTAACGACAGGAAAAGTGAGTATGGCTTTACTACGCTCTTCATTGAACCATTTCATAAAAAAGTTTTGAATTTTTTTAAGGTTTTCCCATTTTGGCTTAGTCATATCTGGAAATACGAAATCTCCAAACATACTATTAAAATAAGGTTCATCGTATAAAGAGATATTCCAAAACACTGATTGATACCCTCTTGCCGCTGCTGGTTGATTTATGGCATATACAACATGTTGTAAATGATTTGCAATTAATTTTTGATTTGTTTCTAAATAATCATCTCCATAATCTTTGGAGGCAAAATAATCAAAATACATTAAGAATTCTACAGTTGCTAATGCACCAGCAAATTGCGAACTAATAGCAAAAACCAAATTCACAAACTCACCACAAAAACTCTCTAAATGTTTTGGTGCTCTACTTTCTCCTCCAATCTTTGTTAAACCATCAAATAAAAATGGGTACATACTAATAGACACACAATAAGGCTTAAGTGATGTTTCATCATGTACATAAATTTCATGCGACTCTATTTGTCGTGTATATTCACTAGCTAATGATTCCCCAAAAAGAGAAGCTATTTTACGTTTTACCAAAGCACGGTTTACTTGAATATTTATATCCTTGTTTAGCTCAGCTTCCATGGTGGCAATATTCTTAGAAGTCACATTAGCATTTGCATCTACTTTAGAGCCATCGGCAGCATTTGATGAATTAATATAATGGTCTATAAAATCAATTTTTTTTGTTACTTGAGTGTCGGTTAGTCTTATCATAAGGTTTAGTTTTTAGTAAATAAGTAGTTGAGTGTTTTATTAGTTTTTACGTCTATAAATTTTTGATTTGTTGTCTTACTGTTTAGTCCTCCTAAATGCTGCTTCCATTTTCCAGTTTTAATCCAAGTAAGCTGATTTAAAATCGTTTTAGAAACTTGTTTTTCTCCAGTATAAAGACAGGTTTTAAAGGTTTTGTTATTTGCCAACTTTAAGAAAGATTCAAGTTCTTTCTCATGCCATTCTCCTCCCATAAATAGGACACAAGTCGCCAAATTACTATATTGATTAAGTATATTTTCAAAGCGTTCTTTAGAGAGTATAGTACCACTTCCTTCTTTCCATAAAAAGGGAGAATGGCATCCTTTACACTGTAAAGGACATCCTGAAATAGAGAAACAAAGACTTACTTCTCCAGGTACTTCTTGGAGTACTACTTGAAAATCGTAACAATACATGAAATTATAAAAGACTATTTAATCTTCTATAAAAATAATATCTTAAATGAATAATAATCACTCCTAAAAAAGGAGTTTTCAAAATGTTATTAACAGGTAGAATAAATTATTTTGGTTGGATATATTCTTAATTTTAAAAAAGTTACTTTTCTAAGTGAGAAATACAATTTAACTAATTTTTAATCCGTTTGAAATTATATCATTTTCATCAGGATTTACAAACACCAACTTCCCTTCTGAAGTTTCGGTCATTAAAATCATACCTTGACTTTCTACACCACGAAGAATCCTTGGAGCGAGGTTAACTAAAACGGTTACTTTTTTACCAATAACTTCTTCAGGTGTAAAACTCTCTGCTATTCCAGAAACTATGGCACGCACATCATTTCCTGTATCTACTTTTAAAACTAAAAGTTTTTTAGTTTTTGGCATTTTTTCGGCTTCCAGAATAGTGCCCACCCGAATATCTAATTTTGTAAAATCTTCAAATGCGATGGTTTCCTTTTGAGGTTCTGTTACTTTATTAGCAGATTCATTTGCCTTTTTACTAGTTTCTAATTTATCTAATTGTGCTTGTATTTCTTTATCTTCAATTTTGCTGAAAAGTAATTCCGCTTTTCCTATTTTATGGTCTGTAGGAAGTAAAGTATCTTTACTTGATATGTCTTCCCAATGAGATGCTTCGACAAGCTCAGCATGACAATTGTTTTCATTTTTGTCATTCTGAGTAAAACGAAGAATCTCTTTTAATTTACGAGATGTAAAGGGTAAAAACGGCTCGCTCAATGTTGCCAAAGCACTAGCAATTTGAAGCGCAATATACATTATGGTTTGTACACGTGCTTCATCTTCTTTAATGACTTTCCATGGTTCTTCATCGGCTAGATATTTATTACCTAGTCGTGCCAAATTCATGAGTTCTTGACTGGCTTCTCTAAAACGATAACGTTCAATAGAACTTGCAATTACGTTTGGATATGCCTTTACTGTTGTTAATGTTTCTTCATCAACTTTAGAAAATGTATTCGGCTTTGGCACAATCCCATTATAATATTTATTGGTTAACACCACAACACGATTAATAAAGTTACCAAAAATGGCAACGAGTTCATTGTTATTTCTCGCCTGAAAATCTTTCCACGTAAAATCGTTATCCTTTGTTTCTGGTGCATTTGCAGTTAAAGCATAACGCAATACATCTTGTTGGTCTGGGAATTCTTGTAGGTATTCGTGTAACCAAACAGCCCAATTTTTAGAAGTTGACAGTTTATTTCCTTCCA
>CAYQME010000100.1:0-5773 GCA_964418645.1 uncultured Flavobacteriaceae bacterium | reverse complement strand
AAAACAAGTAAACTTGTTTGTGGTCCGCAACTCCACTCCTGATACACGCAGGACGTTACTTATACTCTAAATATCTGCTCCCTAAGTAACCCATAATCGTATTTTTAATATTGTAATCAATATGAGGCCTCTATTTCTATCGGTAAAAAGTATAAAAAATACCATAAAAGGTAATTATATCGATTATATGTAGTATTTTTTCGATGAAATGTGTGTATTTTATCGATTTTAACATTATATTAACATTGTTTTTCAAGTAGGTGGTTAATTTTATAGTCCCAAATCTAAATGACCTACATTATGAAATTATCTACCTACTTGCCTGCAATGGCATTATTGGCTATGGTGTCCTTTTCTTGCTCAACAGATGCCATCGAAGAAGGTAAAATTGATGCATTAACATCATCATACGTTCCTGAAACAAAAACCATAGAGATTGAAATCTTAGAGTTAATAAATAACCATAGAATTTCTATTGGATTAAATGCCTTAGAAAACATGAGTTCTATAAAAGCTCAAGCGTATGGACATACTGAATACATGATTGATAAAAATGAAATATCTCATGATAATTTTCTTCAACGTAGTGCCAGTTTAAAAAATAATCCTGGTGCGATGAATGTATCTGAAAATGTTGCTTTTGCATATAGCTCAGCGCAGTCTGTAGTAAATGCATGGTTAGGTAGTGAAGGACATAGAGCAGTAATTGAAGGTGATTTTACAAACTTTGATGTATCTGCTGATTTAGATAAAGATGGAAAATATTATTATACCAATATATTTATAAAAAAATAGAACCGTTAGTTCTTTTAATTAGTTAGTTAGAAAAAAAGAAGCACATGTTGTGCTTCTTTTTTATACATTAAAATCATTAAGGCGCTAATCTATCAATCTTCCAATTATAGTCTTCTTGTAAACGATATCTAATTCTATCATGCAGTCTATTTGCTCTACCTTGCCAAAACTCAATCTCAATAGGTTTAACAATAAACCCTCCCCAATATTTTGGTCTTGGTATATCTTTACATTTAAAATCGTTTTCAAGCTGTTTAAGCTTGTTTTCTAAAACAGTTCTATCATGTATTACCTCACTTTGATTAGATACTATAGCTCCTAACTGACTGCCTCTAGGGCGCATTTCAAAATACCCATCACTTAAATTTTCAGCTATACGCTCAGCTTTACCTTTAATAATAATTTGCCGCTCGGCTGCATGCCAAAAAAAGGATACACATACATTTGGATTATGTGCTATTGCTTTCCCCTTCTCGCTATTATAATTGGTATAAAAAATAAACCCTTCATACGTATATTTTTTAAGTAATACTACTCTATTCTTAGGAAAACCGTCCAATCCAATTGTAGAAAGCGTCATTGCGTTGGCCTCATCAATAGTATTTGAATTATCAACTTCGTAAAACCATTTTTGAAACAACTCCATAGGGTTTTCAGGCACATTACTTTTAAGTAAAGCTCCTTTCTGATAAGATTTTCGATAATTACTAAGGTCTTTTTCCATAATACCAATGCAAGTTACAAGAAATAACTAAATCTCAAATACTTTCCCTTCACGAGCTAGTTCTACATTATCAAAAATTTCGTTTGCTTCAATTTTAAAATCATTTGTATCATCATAACGCGTTGAAAAATGACCTAATATTAAGACTTTAGCTTTAGCTTGCTTTGCAATATTTGCTGCTTCTTTTGCTGTAGAATGCTTTGTTTTTTGTGCTAAATGCGCTAATTTTTCTAGAAATGTAGATTCGTGATATAATATATCTACTCCTTTAATTATTGGAACAATAGCCTCATTATAAGCAGTATCACTACAGAACGCATAGCTTTTTGGCGTTTTTCCAGCGAGTGTTACATCTTCATTTTTAACAAGTTCATCATCTGCATTAATCACATCAAAACCCTGCTTTAATTTTCTGTAATAAGCCACATCAATTTTAGCATCTTCGGCTGCATCTACATCAAGCTTTCTGTCACCTTCCTTTTCTTTAAATAAGAACCCATTAGTATATATTCGATGGTCTAAAGGAATGGTGTGTACTTCTACTTTATCATCTTCAAAAATAAGCTCAGAAGATTTGGACGTTAATTCATGAAAAATAAGTTTATAATTTGTCCAAGAATCAGACAGTTTCATTTGAAGTGTAATTACTTCTTTAAGTCCTTTTGGTCCATAGATGTGCAAATCTGCTTCTCTGGTTAATAACCTGAATGTAGATATTAATCCAACTAAACCGAAATAGTGATCGCCATGTAAGTGCGAAATAAAAACATGTTTAATACGGTTGAACTTTACTTTATTTTTTCGAAGCTGTACTTGTGTTCCTTCGCCACAATCAATTAAAAAAATATGATTACGTATTTCTAATACCTGAGAAGTAGGATGTGTATTTATGCGAGGTGTTGCACTATAACAGCCTAGAATTGTTAACTTCATAATCTAAAATCCTAAGTCTCGTTCTATATCTTCCATTTCAATAACATCATAAGCTTCTTGCAATGTTGGTACAATAATCAATTCATCAGGAACATCATCTAAATCTATTTTGTCAGACACTAACACAAACGAGTGATTTTGGTTTCTATGCTTATTAGAAACTTGTAAAAACTCAATAATATCTTGTGTTGATAATTGCTTTAAACTAGTAAGATTTACAACAATATTATCATTTTTAAATCTATAATAAATGCCTTGTAATTTCTTAACTAATTCAACAATGGATACCTTTTCCTGAGTAATAATAGAGATATTATCATCTTTATCAAAAATCATACATTATTATTTTATTTTAGAAGCTAATAAATATATAACAGCCATTCTAATAGCGACACCATTTTCTACTTGATTAAGTATTATGGCTTGATTAGAATCGGCAACATCACTCGTAATTTCTACACCACGATTTATAGGTCCTGGATGCATAATTGTAATTTCTTTATCCAATGACTCTAAAAGTTCTTTATTAACACCAAACTGTTGTTTATATTCTCTGGTTGAAGGAAAATAACTAATATCCATACGTTCGTTTTGAACTCTTAGCATGTTCGCTACATCACACCAATTTAGTGCTTTACGAAGGTTTGTTTCAACTTTTACTCCAAGCTTATCAATGTATTTAGGAAGTAGTGTTTTTGGCCCACAAACCATAACATTAGCACCTTGTAATTGTAATGCAAATATGTTTGATAATGCTACACGACTATGTAATATGTCTCCAACAATAACCACATTTTTCCCTTTCACTTCACCCAGTCGTTCTCTTATTGAATACGAATCTAAAAGTGCTTGTGTTGGATGCTCATGAGCTCCGTCTCCAGCATTAATAATGCTTGCATTAATATGTTTTGATAAAAATACTCCAGCCCCAGGACTAGGATGTCTCATTACAACCATATCAACTTTCATAGAAAGTATATTATTAACTGTGTCTATGAGTGTTTCTCCTTTTTTAACTGAAGATTGCGATGCTGAAAAATTTATAACATCAGCAGACAAACGCTTTTCAGCTAGTTCAAAGGATAATTTTGTTCGTGTAGAGTTCTCAAAGAATAAATTGGCAATTGTAATATCTCTTAATGATGGTACTTTTTTAATTGGCCTATTGATTACTTCTTTAAAATGGTCGGCAGTTTCAAAAATAAGCTGAATATCTTTCTGGTTAAGATATTTGATTCCTAATAAGTGGTTTACACTTAACTCGCTCATGTTTTTTAGTGTTCATTGGCAGTATTAATCTGCCTATTTTTATTCAAATTAATTTTAACTACTTATTAAATAAACTGAATCTTCGCCATCATTTTCTACCCAGTTTACCCTTACTTTTTCCTCGTTTATAGCATCTACTTGCCTACCTCTATAATCGGGTTGTATTGGCAAATGACGACTAAAACGTCTATCTATTAAAGTTAATAATTCAATTTCGCTTGGTCTTCCAAAAGACTGAATAGCAGTTAAAGCAGCACGAATACTTCGTCCTGTATATAAAACGTCATCAATAAATACTATTTTTTTATTTTCAACTTCAATATCTATTTCTGTGGTATTAGCTTCAAGTGGTTTTTCACTACGTCTAAAATCATCTCTAAAAAAAGTGATGTCTAAATGCCCTAGCTGTATATTTTTTATTTTATAATCATCTTTCAACATTTTACATAACCTACGAGCAAGATATTTGCCTCGTGGCTGAATACCAATTAATACCGTGTCAGTAAAATCGTTGTGATTTTCAATAAGTTGACAAGCCAATCGATGAAGAATGATGTTTATCTCTTTTGCGTTAAGTAACACTTTTTGACTCATATTCTATCCAAACGTATTTGGAATGCAAAGATAACGTAAAATTTTAAAAGTAGAAACATAAAATTTGCATCAAAAAAAGCCCCTCATTTCTGAGAGGCTTAGATTTATTAGGATGAGATTCCTGTCTGTGCAGGAATAAAAAGCTTATGCTTTTCCGTCCATTTTATCTTTAAGCGCTTGTAACGCATCATTAGCATCTCCTAATGTAGGTTTTGCTTCAGTTGCTGCTGCTTTTTTAGCTGCTGCTTTTACATTCTTCGCTTCTTCTGCTTTAAAAATAGCTGTATGTGAAGCTACTACACGTTTAAACTCTTTATTGAATTCAATAATTTTAAACTCTGCAGTCTCTCCTTTCTTAAGTTTCTTGCCATCTTCTTTTTCAAGGTGACGAGATGGAATAAATGCAACAACATCGTCATTAAATTTAACGGTTGCTCCTTTATCTACTATCTCTTCAATATCACCTGAATGCGTTGTATTTAAAGCGAACTCAGTTTCGTATTTGTCCCAAGGATTTTCAGTAGTTTGTTTGTGACCTAAACTTAATTTACGACCTTCAACATCTAATTCTAAAACAACTACGTCTAATTTATCGCCAACAGCACAAAACTCACTTGGATGCTTTATTTTCTTAGTCCAAGATAAATCAGAAATATAAATTAATCCGTCAATACCTTCTTCTAATTCAACAAATACACCAAAGTTTGTAAAGTTACGTACGATACCTGTATGCTTGGAACCTACAGGATATTTTGTAGTAATATCTGTCCATGGATCTGGTGTTAATTGCTTAATACCAAGAGACATTTTACGGTCTTCTCTATCTAAAGTTAAAATTTGAGCGTCAATTACATCACCAACAGCTACAAAATCTTGAGCTGAACGTAAATGTGTTGACCAAGACATTTCAGAAACATGAATTAATCCTTCAACACCTTCAACAACTTCAATAAATGCACCATAATCTGCTATTACAACAACCTTACCTTTTACTTTATCTCCAATTTTTACATCTTCACCTAAAGCTTCCCAAGGGTGTTTACTTAATTGCTTAAGACCTAACTGAATTCTTGATTTATTTTCATCAAAATCAAGGATTACCACATTTAATTTTTGATCTAACTCAACTATTTCACTAGGATGATTTATTCTTGACCAAGAAAGGTCTGTAATATGTACTAATCCGTCAACACCACCAAGATCCATAAATACACCATAAGATGTAATATTTTTAACTGACCCTTCAAGTACTTGACCTTTTTCTAATTTACCAATGATTTCTTTTTTCTGTAACTCAATATCGGCTTCAATAAGTGCTTTATGAGATACTACTACGTTTTTAAATTCATGGTTTATTTTTACAACCTTAAATTCCATAGTTTTGTTTACATACTGATCGTAATCTCTAATTGGTTTTACATCAATTTGTGAACCTGGTAAGAATGCTTCAATTCCAAA
>CAYQME010000099.1:0-5809 GCA_964418645.1 uncultured Flavobacteriaceae bacterium | reverse complement strand
ATGAACAAAGACATAGTAGAATTACAAGAAGATGTTTCCAATTCATCGTTATACAGTGAAGATTTAGCACCAGTTCCACCAAGCAAAAGAACATGGACAAAGTGGAATCTCGCTGCAATTTGGGTTGGTATGGCAGTTTGTATTCCTACGTATTTGTTGGCTTCATATATGATTAAAACAGGGCTGAGTTGGATTGAAGCTCTTATTATTATTGGTGTAGCCAATTTAATTATAACAGTACCAATGGTGCTTAATGGTCATGCTGGTGTTAAGTATGGTATTCCATTTCCGGTTATTGGTCGTTCTTCATTTGGTATCAAAGGTATTCATATTCCTTCCGTCATCCGTGGAATTGTTGCCTGTGGTTGGTTTGGCGTAAATACATGGTTAGGTGGCATGGCTATCTATTCCATTTTTATTGCAATTTCAGGAAATGATGCAGCAGTTGGATTATCAATCGGACAGTTTGTATGTTTCGGAATTTTTTGGTTTATCAATATATTTTTTATTTGGAAAGGTACCGAAAGCATCAAATGGTTGGAAGAATATTCAGCACCAATTCTCATCATTATGGGTTTGCTGTTGATAGGTTGGGGAATTAATAAAGCTGATGGTTTCGGCATTGTTTTGGAACAAAGTAAACAATTAGAAAAGCCAGTTGCCGAAATGTATCAGGAATCTAATCAGTCTTTTATTCAAATAAATCCAATTACTGATAAATTAGGTAACCCAAAAGCAACCGAGTATCAATTCATATTAAACGGAAATAAATTAGGTTGGAATGATTTAACTAAAGAAAAGATTTCTATTGAAAATTTAAAAGAAAGTGATACATATCAAGTGCAATTAAAAAATGATATTGCCATTTCTTCCATAGCAAATGTTATAGCAAAGAATGACAATAGCACATTTGGAGATAAAATATGGAAATATCTTATTTGGTTAACAGCAATGCTTGGGTTTTGGGCAACAATGTCTTTGAGTATTGCAGATATAACGCGGTATTCATCTTCGCAAGTAGCTCAAGTAAAAGGACAGTTTATTGGTTTACCAGGAACAATGATGCTCTATTCTTTTGTGGGCATTTTTGTGACTTGTGCAGCAGTAATTAATTTTGATGATATCTTAATTGCTAATGATGCACCTTGGGATCCAATTGCACTACTAGCAAAATTTGATAATGTTTGGGTAGTAGTAATTTCTCAAATTTTTATGATTATAGCAACCTTAAGCACTAATATAGCCGCAAATGTTATTGCACCAGCTAATGCTTTTTCAAATTTATTACCAAAGAAAATTAGTTTTAGAAGTGGTGGCGTTATCACAGGAATTATTGGAATCATAATATTCCCATGGTTATTATTAAACGAAATTCAAAGTTTGTTAATTGATGTAAGCGCAGTTTTAGGACCTGTATTGGCAATCTTGGTTTGTGATTATTACCTCATTCAAAAAAAAGAAATTCAATTGGCCGAATTATACAAAATAGATGGAGTTTATACATTTGGAGGGTCAGGTTTTAATAAAGCAGCCATAATTTCACTGCTCATAGGTGCTTTTATAGCCATTGGAGGAAAATGGATTCCTGCAATGAGTTCATTTTATGCTGTGTCTTGGTTTTCAGGGTTTATAATTTCGTTCGTATTATATTATTTTTTAATGAAGAAATCTAAGCAAATTTGATTACAAAATACATCATATTATTTGGTTATTTTTTAATCCTTTTTTTAATAGGATATTTTGCTTCAAAGCGCATCAAAAACACAGAAGACTATTATGTAGGAGGGAAAAAACTCAATTTTTGGGTAGTCGCATTTTCGGCTAGAGCAACAGGAGAATCGGCATGGTTACTATTAGGTCTAACGGGACTCGGAGCAATGGTAGGTGTTTCAGGTTTTTGGGTTGTACTTGGTGAAGTTATTGGCGTATCTGTCTCGTGGTTTTTTATGGCTGAAAAGTTTAAGAAACTAACTGACAAATACAACTCTATCACTATTCCAGATTATTTAGTAAGTCGCTTCAAATCAAAAATAAACACTTTACGAATAGTCGCAGCAACAGCATTATCGTTGTTTGTAATCATTTATGTAAGTGCTCAAATTGATGCTACAGGAACTGCTTTTGAATCGTTTTTGGGATGGAACTATTTTACGGGAGCCATTGTTGGATTTCTCATTGTGCTCGTCTATATTTTTTCTGGCGGATTTGTAGCAGTGGCTTGGTCTGATTTGTTTCAAGGCTCAATCATGTTATTCGGTTTAGTGTTGTTACCAATAGTAGCTTATTTTTCAATTAGTTCAGATGTTTCAATCTCACAAGAGTTATTAAAATTAGAGCCTTCTTTTTTAAATATTTGGGGAGAAGGTGGATTTAATACAATTAATCTTTTTACCATTTTAGGGTTCTTGTTTATTGGTTTAGGATTTATGGGATCACCACAATTGTTTGTGCGTTTTATGTCCATAAAAAACACCTCTGAAATTAAAAAAGGGCGTTGGGTTGCCATTGCATTTACCATAATCACAGATTCTTGTGCTGTGTTAATTGGGATTTATGGCAGATATTTATTGACATCGATTGATGCTAACCCAGAAACAATTTTAGGGAATGGAGCGCAAAATGTGTTACCGCTTTTAGTTGAACGCATCATGCCACTCACTTTAATTGGGATTTATATTGCAGCAGTACTATCGGCAATTATGTCAACTATTGATTCGCTTTTAGTGTTGGCTTCAAGTGCTATTTCGCGTGATTTTTATCAGCAAATATTCAAGCCTAATAAAACAGAAAATGAGTTGGCTAAAATTTCACGAATTATCACTTTGGTATTAGCTGTATTCGCATTAATTATAGCAATGATAGTGGCTGTCTCTATTCCAGGAAGAACAATATTCTGGTTCGTAATTTTTGGGTGGTCTGGAATTGCAGCTACTTTTTGTCCAACAATTATTTTATCACTATTCTGGAAAAAGTTTAATGAAAAAGGAGCCATTGCCTCAATGATTACAGGGTTTTTATCCGTACCTCTTTTTAAGTTTGGTATGACGTCAATAGATTCCGTAGGGATTTATTTTGAAAAAATAGATGTCCTTGGTCCTTCATTTATTTTAGCTATTATAGTTGGTGTAATTGTGAGTAAAGTTTCAAACTATAAATCAAAAAGTAAATTAAACTTAAGTGATATTGATTAAAAACTTGTAATTTTATTGTTTACGAGAATTAATAAAAAACTTGTCATTCCGACAGAGTGAGGAACGAACGACGAGAAATCTCATAGTTATAGAGATTCTTCACTATGTTCAGAATGACAATTAAATAAAAATAGATGTCAATTTTAATTAAAAACGGACGAGTAGTTACAGCAGCAGAATTATATATTGCTGATGTATATACTGAAGGAGAACACATTGTCGCGATTGGTAAAGACTTAAATTATTCAGCAGATAAAATTATAGATGCGACTGATAAGTTAGTTTTTCCGGGTGGTATCGACCCTCATGTACATCTCGATATGCCTTTTATGGGAACCTATTCCAGTGACGATTACGAAACAGGTACACGTGCTGCATTACATGGAGGAACAACAATGGTAATCGATTTTATCTTGCAAACACAAGGTGATACATTACACAATGCATTAAAAACTTGGCAACAAAAATCACAAGGGAAAGCCATTGGAGATTATTCATATCATATGGCTGTAACCGATTTTAATGATGACGTTGCTAAAGAAGTAGTGCAGATGATAGAAGAAGAAGGCATCAGTTCATTCAAGACTTTTATGGCTTACAAGGGTGCTTTAATGATTGATGATGGACAGATGGTACAACTTATGAAAGTGGTAAAAAAACATGGAGGTATCGTAACTGTACATGCCACTAATGGAGATATGATAGATTCCTTAATTGCTAAAAACAGAGCAGCAGGAAATTTATCACCTTTATATCATTATCTTTCACAACCCGAAGTTACAGAAGCTGAAGCAACAGGGCGTTTTGCCGACATGTTAGAATATACAGATTGCCCAGGTTACATTGTTCATATGACTTGTGAAGGTGCACTAAATGCAGTTCGAAAAGTAACACAACGAAATCAAAAAGTATTTGTAGAAACCTGTACACAGTACTTAATGTTGGATGCTTCACTTTATGAAAATGATTTTGAAGGCGCGAAGTGGGTTATGAGTCCACCTTTGCGAGAAAAGAAAGACCAGACTGCCTTATGGTCTGGTATTAATCAAGGATTAATTCAAGTGGTTGGAACAGATCATTGTCCGTTTATGTGGGAACAGAAAAAAATGGGAAAAAATGATTTTTCAAAAATCCCAAATGGACATCCAGCGATAGAGCATCGTATGGAATTCTTATATTCTGAAGGTGTGCACCAAGGAAAAATATCGTTGACAAAATATGTAGAAGTAAGTTCTACAAATGCAGCAAAGATTTTTGGAATGTATCCAAGAAAAGGAACGATTGCCATAGGAAGTGATGCAGATATTGTGATATTCGATCCTAATAAAGAACATACTATTTCAGTTGAAACACATCATATGAATTGTGATTATTCAGGATATGAAGGACGAAAAGTAACAGGAAAAACAGAAACCGTTATCTTACGAGGACAAGTTGCGATTGAAAACGAAGAATGCAAATTAGCAGCTGGTCATGGACAATTTATAAAAAGAGGTAAAACATCTAAAACAGTTATATAGTTAAGAATTCAGAGTTATGAGTTTTTAATTGAAAGAATAAATTATGAATGTAGAGTTAAAAAAAGAAAATAAAAGTATTATTGCTGATAAAGCATACGCTTTCGCTCTACAAATAATTTCAGTATATAAAGAATTAAAAAAAGAAAATGAATTTGTGTTGTCTAAACAAATTCTTCGTTCAGGAACATCAATTGGTGCAAATGTAAACGAAGCTATTTCAGCAGTTTCTAAAAAAGACTTCGTTTTTAAATTAGGTATCTCCTTAAAAGAAGCACGAGAAACAAAATATTGGCTAAACCTACTAAAGGATAGTGATTTCATTAGTCAAGAAACATTTAATAAATCAAATAAAGATTGTGAAGAGTTGATAAAAATTTTGAGTAGTATAATTCTAACTACTAAACAACGATATTTAAACAATTCATAACTCTAAACTAACAATTCATAACTCTAAACTATGAGCAGAAAAGTAAAATCAGGATTAATACAAATGAGTCTTCCAATGACCGAAGGAGAAGGAACAATCAAAGAAATTATGGATGCCATGTACGATAAACACATTCCGTACATTGAAGAAGCAGGAAAGCAAGGTGTTCAAATTTTATGTTTGCAAGAAATATTTAATACACCATATTTTTGTCCAGGACAAGATAGAAAATGGTATGAATCAGCAGAATCTGTTCCAGGACCAACAACCGAAAAAATGCAAGTGTTGGCAAAAAAACATAATATGGTAATTATAGTTCCAATTTATGAAAAAGCCCAAGCAGGTGAATTATATAATACCGCTGCAGTTATTGATGCAGACGGGACTTATTTAGGGAAATACCGTAAAAATCATATTCCACAAACATCAGGATTTTGGGAAAAATTCTTTTTTAAACCAGGTAATTTAGGATATCCGATTTTTGAAACTAAATATGCTAAAATTGGAGTTTATATTTGTTATGATAGACATTTTCCAGATGGCGCAAGAGCATTGGGCTTAAATGGTGCTGAAATCGTTTATAACCCTTCAGCTACTGTGGCTGGATTGAGTGAGTATTTATGGAAATTGGAACAACCTGCTCATGCCGCTGCCAATGGTTATTTTATGGG
>CAYQME010000098.1:3502-5825 GCA_964418645.1 uncultured Flavobacteriaceae bacterium | reverse complement strand
TTTTTTTATGCTTTGTTTTAAAAGATATATCTTTATAATTAATATTAAAATGAACAAACATGAAACAACAAAATTTTAAGAATCATAGTAAGTGGGTAATTGGCTATCATCTTGTGTCTTTTTTGGCAATTTTTGCTTTAATAGTTGGCTCAATAATAAATTTAGTGCATTCATCGGATGATAATTTGTATGCATCTTCATTATTAGTATTAATTTCTTTTATCTTATTATTCTTATTTTATTTTTTAAGGGCTTTTGCCTTAAGGGCTCAAGACAGGGCAATTAAAGTGGAAGAAAACTTAAGGCATTATTTACTAACAGGGAAACCATTAAGTAGTAAGTTGTCTGTTAGGCAAATTATAGGGTTACGATTTGCCTCGGATGATGAATTTCCAGATTTAGCAGATAAAGCGGTTACAGAAAATCTTTCGGAAAAGGAAATTAAAAAAGCTATTAAAAATTGGAAAGCCGATACGTATCGTGTTTAATTTTGTTTTTATATTTTGTAGCTGCGTGAGTGATTGAAACGGCATCCTTTTTATGCTTATTTTTTAGCATGAAAAGATATAGTGAAAGTCACGACAGCAATATTTATTGCTGGCACGCCCTAATTAGTTTAATATATTAAAAGGCTCCTCGAGATTACAAAAGGAATTTTAATCTCTTAGAATACTCCTCGAGATTACAATTTTTTGAATTTCAGAAGTACCTTCATAAATCTGTGTGATTTTTGCATCGCGCATCATACGTTCCACATGATACTCTTTTACAAAACCATTTCCTCCATGAATTTGTACAGCTTCAACCGTATGCTCCATAGCAACTTGAGAAGCATAGAGTTTTGCCATGGCACTAGATGTATCATAATTATTTCCCTGATCTTTATCCCAAGCAGCTTTCATAACTAACATTCTTGCTGCTTCAATATCAGTAGCCATATCAGCTAATTTAAAAGCTATAGCTTGGTGGTTACTAATCTCTGTACCAAATGCTTTTCGTTCTTTAGAATATTTAAGAGCAAGTTCGTAAGCTCCAGACGCTATGCCAAGTGCTTGGGCTGCAATACCAATACGACCTCCTGCTAATGTCTTCATAGCAAATTTAAAGCCAAATCCATCGTCGCCAATTCTATTCTCTTTAGGTACTTTTACATCATTAAATTGGAGTGTATGTGTATCGCTTCCTCGTATTCCTAATTTATCTTCTTTTGGACCAATATGAAATCCTTCCATTCCTTTTTCAACAATAAAAACATTGATGCCACGATGTCCTTTTTCACGATCTGTTTGTGCAATTACTAAATAAACATCTGCTCGTCCTCCGTTTGTAATCCAATTTTTTGTACCATTTAAAAGATAATAATTGCCTTTATCTATTGCTGTAGTTTTTTGCGAAGTTGCATCGCTTCCAGCTTCAGGTTCGCTTAAGCAAAATGCACCTACAAATTCTCCAGTTGCTAATTTTGTTAAATATTTTTCTTTTTGTTTGTCATTGCCAAATGCTTCTAATCCATAACAAACCAACGAATTGTTTACAGATACAATTACAGAAGCTGAAGCATCTACTTTAGAAAGTTCTTCCATAATAAGCACATAAGAAATAGCATCCATACCACTTCCACCATATTTTGGATCTACCATTACGCCCAAAAACCCTAAATCACTCATTTTTTTTACTAACTCATCAGGAAATTTTTGTTCTTTATCTCGTTCTAAAACTCCAGGAAGTAATTCGGTTTGTGCAAAATCGCGAGCTGCATCGCGAATCATTATATGTTCTTCGGAAAGATTAAAATCCATGATTTATATTGTAATTATTAATTTGATATATCGTTTTGCAAAGATAAGTCTTAAATAACATTTTATCAATAATGATTGTTATTTTTACAGTATATGTTAAAAACTGAATATAAAGTTATTGGCGTTATGTCTGGAACATCACTTGATGGTGTTGATTTGGTTTTTGTAACTTTTAATTTTGATAAAGTTTGGAAATTTTCTATCCACCATTCTGCAACTATTCCCTATAATGATTATTGGCTAAATATTCTTGAAAATTTGGTCGATTTTTCAATAGAAGAATTACAAAATATTGATATAAATTATACTATTTATTTATCAGAATTAATTAACGACTTTATAAATAAATTCACCATAAATGAAATTGATGCAATCTGTTCTCATGGCCATACTGCATTACATCAACCTGAAAAGAGATTGACATATCAAATTGGAAATATGTCAAACATTGCTAATTTACTTAATCAAATTGTTGTTTGTGATTTTCGTGTGCAAGATGTTGCTCTAGGTGGGCAAGGTGCACC
>CAYQME010000098.1:0-3402 GCA_964418645.1 uncultured Flavobacteriaceae bacterium | reverse complement strand
CAGAAATTAAAATTAAACTCAACATATGGAAGCATTAATAATAATTGTATTTGTAGTAGGCTATTTAGCAATTACCCTTGAGCATAGTATAAAAATAGACAAACTGATTCCTGCTCTGGTCATGATGGCAATTAGTTGGGCTTTAATTTCTTTAGGTATTGATAGTTTTACCCAATGGTTTAACTCAGAAGAGCATGGTCTAGTAGAAGGGTTTGCTGGTTTTGCTTCAGAAGGAAAAATGGAGTTAATGGAAAGTACATTATTGCACCATTTAGGTAAAACAGCTGAGATTTTGGTATTCCTTTTAGGAGCTATGACCATTGTAGAAATTATAGATTATTTTGATGGGTTTTCTACAATAAAGGGTTTTATTAAAACAAAAAGCAAAGTAAGGATTCTTTGGATTTTTTCAATTTTAGCATTTATACTATCAGCTATTATTGATAATCTTACGGCCACAATAGTTCTTATTTCTATTTTACAAAAAATTGTTAAAGAACGAAATGTTCGTCTTTGGTATGCAGGGTTAATTATTATTGCAGCAAATGCAGGAGGCGCATGGTCTCCAATTGGTGATGTTACTACTACAATGCTCTGGATTGGAAAAAAAGTAAGTACTGGGCATTTAATGGGGTATTTATTTTTACCTTCTTTTGTCTGCATGGCATTACCATCTTTAATAGCTTCTTTTTTACCAATTTTTAAAGGAAATTTGGAGGATGAGGAAAATACACTAGATAAACCAAAAAGTAAGTTTAGCTCAACCATGTTATATCTAGGGTTGGGTGGAATTGTATCAGTACCAGTTTTTAAAATGGTAACACATTTACCACCTTATGTTGGAATGATGCTAGCGCTAGGTGTTGTTGCGACTTTTGCTGAAATATACAGTAGTTCTAAATTTAGTTTAACAGAGTTTGATGGCGGTGAAAGTGAAGCACATGCACATCATAGTCCGGTACACCACTCATTGTCGAAAATTGAGTTACCAAGTATTTTATTCTTTTTAGGAATATTATTAGCTGTTGCAGCATTAGAATCATTAGGGATATTATTTAATTTTGCATCTTCTTTACAGGAAACTATGCCAATGTTAGGTACTGAAATACATGCAGGCGAAGGTGTATCAGATTTGGTTGTGCTTTTATTAGGAGTAGGATCGGCAGTAATAGATAATGTACCTTTAGTTGCCGCTAGTTTAGGAATGTTTTCAGAACCAATTGATAATGAATTATGGCATTTTATTGCTTTTTCGGCTGGAACAGGTGGGAGTATGTTAATTATAGGTTCAGCAGCTGGAGTTGTAGCTATGGGAATGGAAAAAATTGATTTTTTCTGGTATTTGAAAAAAATTTCCTGGTTGGCACTTATAGGATTTTTAGCAGGATCGTTAACATTCTTTTTTACCAGAACATTATTCTAAGATACTTTATTTTAAAATCATTCGTTTATTATTCAAAATCTAATATAACTTAAACCAATAACATGATTAACTTGTTAATTGCAAATGCTGTTCAAGATGGAACAGAATTGATTACTGATGGAGAATCTGTAGAAAAAACACTATCCATAATAGAGCTTATTAAAAGCGGAGGATCTGCAGGACAAATTATCATTCTAGTATTATTTGTTTTATTAATTGTAGCAAGTTACATTTATTTTGAACGTTTGTTTGCTATTAAAGCCGCGTCTAAAGTTGATGTAAATTTCATGAATCAAATTAAAGAGCATGTCTCTAATGGTAAAATTGATTCAGCACAAGTATTATGTGCACAAGTAAACTCTCCAGTATCTCGATTAATTAGTAAAGGAATTTCCAGAATTGGAAAACCTTTGGAAGACATTAATACTGCCATAGAAAATGCTGGTAAACTAGAAGTTTACGGATTGGAAAAAAATGTAAGTGTTCTCGCAACTATTTCGGGAGCAGCTCCTATGATTGGATTTCTTGGAACCGTAATAGGTATGATTATAGCAATTTTTGAACTTGCAAATGCAGGTGGTCAAATTGATATCGAGTTATTATCCAACGGTTTATATACTGCAATGACCACAACAGTAGCAGGATTAATAGTGGGTATTATTGGGTATATAGCATTTAATCATTTAGTAGGAAGAACCAATAAAGTAATTCATTTAATGGAAGCGAATTCAGTAGAGTTTTTAGACCTTCTTAACGAACCTATATAGTATGGATCTTAGAGGAAGAAATAAAGTTACACCAGAATTCAATATGTCGTCAATGACAGACATAGTATTCTTGTTATTAATATTTTTTATGCTGGCTTCCACTTTAGTTTCAGTAAATGCAATCGATATCTTGCTACCTAAAGCAAGTGGAATAACGGAAAACAAAAAATCTGTATCTGTAAGTATAAAGAAAGATTTGTCATATTATATTGATAAAAAACGTGTTGGGATAAGTGTTTTAGAAAGTGAGTTAATTACAATGTTATCTAAGGATTCTAAGCCTACTATAGTTTTGCGAGCAGAAAAATCTGTTCCAGTAGAGAATGTGGTGAAGGTTATGGACATTGCCAACAGAAATAAGTTTAAGGTCATTTTAGCTGTAAGACCTAATTAGCTTTTCATAGCTTAAGTATATAACATGAAATATTTTAAGACCAAACATGAGAAAGATTCGGTAAGAATTACGGCGTTAATTGCTGTGATTTTGTTGTTGCTTATCTTTATTGCTGGTCCTAAATATATGGATCCACCTTTAGAATATGGGATTGCTGTAAATTTTGGAACCACTGATTTTGGTAGTGGTAGAGTACAACCCAAAAAGCCTGTAAGAGCTCAACCCAAAGAAATTAAACAGCCACAGAAAATTGAAGAATCCAAACCAGAAACTTCAAAACCACAGGAGATCAAAGAAGAAGTTATTACTCAAGATAATGCTGAAAGTATAGCTATTAAAAAGAGAGAAGCTGCTGAGAAAAAAATGAAGGTAGAAGCAGAAGCAAAAGCTAAAAAAGAAGCCGAACGTATTGAACGTATAAAAAGAGAGCAAGATGCCAAAAAGAAAAGGCTTGATGATTTAATTGGAGGTATTAGCAAATCGGATGGAACGGAAACTGGTGGTGAAGGTGATGATAATAAAGCTGGAGATAAAGGACAGCTAAATGGGGATCCTTATGCACCAAGTTATTTTGGTCAACCAGGTTCTGGAGGAGGAGGTACAGGTTACGGGTTGAGAGGTCGTGGCAAACCTTCAAAATTTAAAGTACTTCCAGAATGTGATGAAGAAGGAAGTGTTGTGGTTCAAATTCAGGTGAACAAACAAGGTAGAGTTGTTAATGCAGTTCCTGGTAAAAAGGGAACAACTGGTGCATTATGCTTGTATGACGCGGCTAAAAAAACAGCACTCACTTACAAATGGCCAGCCGATTCAAAAGC
>CAYQME010000097.1:0-5931 GCA_964418645.1 uncultured Flavobacteriaceae bacterium | reverse complement strand
GAGGAAAATATAAAGGAAATCCTTTTAGAACATATGTAGGTAGAAAATACAAAGGCGGTTATAGTGATCACTTCCCTGTATATATTCATTTAAAAAAAGGATAAAAGTGTAGTTTACTCTGAATCTATGCTAATATCGTCTAACTCATAAGTACCATCAAATGCTGCGTCTCCACTTCCTGTATATCTAAATGCAATATGAATTACTCCTGTACCACAAGATAAATCTACGATTCCAGAATCAAACCAAGCTCCAAAGAAATCACTATCTTGCACAATGTAAGCCGCTGGCAAAACACCCCAAGTAGCATTGGTTATATTTGATTCAATGCCATCCCAATCTGGAGAAAATAACAATTCTAATTCACTTCCGTCTGAAAAGCTATTAGACGATTTAAACATAAACGTTTCACCAGTTTGAGCATCTAAATCTATCGCTGGTGTAATTAACCATGCAATAGAATTTGCATCATTAGATCTAAACGACCCTATTCTGCACGATATACCTAAAGATGAGTTTGTACCTCCTTGTGTATAGGCTTCAAATCCTTCAGTACCTTCTTCAATATAATTAGTCCAGCCATTACCTGAAATTAATGATCCCACAGGCTGACTTTCAAAATCATCTGCAAAAATATTATTAGGAGTTTGTGCACTAGCTAAGCCACAATCTAGTTCAATAGGGTCACAACGATCAGGATTATCAAAAATGATGTCAGCAGCACTATTGATAACTAATACATTGTTATCATCTCCAAAATCTCTGGTAAAAACGCCTTGTATGGTTCCTCTATTTTGAGGCACTTGTACCGATTTAAAATCGGCAAAAGTACTGGTTTGAAGCAAAATTATTGAGCTACTTAAACAGCTTTCAATAGTTCTAAAACCATCAAAATTGTCGCTTTGCTCTCCTGAAAAAGACAGTCCTAATTCATCTCTATTAATTTGTGCATCTTCAAATTGTACTAGTGTGTTTTCATCAGCTTGGGTTAAGTCTCCAATGGCAACTATCTTTGGAGTAAGCGTAGCAACTTCTGGATCTCTAATAATAAAATCTCTATATTCATATTCTTCTAATTGATCAATACTATTCCCATTTGGTTTACCAATTGTGTAAACACCATTCTCTTCACCAATTGCTAGTCCATTCATTTTGATATATACTTTTCTGCCCACCTCATAAGTTTGATACAGCCCTCTTACATTAACTTGTACATTAAGTCCTAACCTAGGGTCTGCTCCATCTGTACTACCATCTATTTTATTTTGAATTATTATTTCCTCAAAAAAGTTCCCTGCTTGATCACTAGATACTACATATCCCTCAATAAATAAAGGACTCTCATCTAACTCTATTACTGCAATTTGATCACCATCACTAACTGCTTGCAAGTATCTAGATATTAAATTTTGGAATGTAGCATTTACTGTTATATTTGGATCTGTAACAGTTATATTTGGAAGCCCAAAATCATCATCATTTACGCAAGATGATATAAATGTTAAAACACTAAATAAGGCTAAAATTTTACTTACTTTATTCATGATACTGTTTTTATTTGATATTATTTTTTTCATATTATTTTTTAATTAAAATCTAAAATTCAGGTTAAGAAAATAAGTGGTCCCGCGACCATACCAATATTTAGATCCAAAAACTGGAGTATCTAAAGATTTATCGTCTCTTAATTGTCTGAAATTAGCATTTCTTCCTTGTTCAAAACCTCCTGTTTTATATACCTCATCTAAAAGGTTATTTACACTTGCAAAAAAGCCTATAAAATAATCTCCAACTTTCCACGATTTTCCTCCTATAAGATTTACAACAATATAGTCGTTAAACTTCTCCTGTTTTAATAATCTTCTTGCTAAATATTCATCGTAATCGTTAAATGTATTTCCATCAAAATCAGTTGTAAAATTAGATGTCCTAGTTAATGGGGCTACATCAACATAGGTGTTTGTGAAAAAGTTTGCTGTTGCTCCAAAAAACCAATAATTTGGGTCTCGATATTCAAATCCTGCAGAATATGCCCGTTGTGGCCCTCCTGCAATTTTATAATCTTTTAAATTAGCTTCGCCGTAATTTCTAAAACCTTCTACAAATCCTGCAGCAATGGCATCCTCGTCTGGCTCGGTTGTTAAAGATAAATTAGGATTGTTATCGTAAGTATATTGCCCTATAGATGCTACTCCTTTTAGTTTTATTGTTGGTGTTATTTGTGTTTCTATTCCTAATTCAGCCCCAATGTGTTTTTTATCTATATCTTGCAATACTTCTTGTACAAATACCGAATTATCACCACCTATTCCATCGGCAAAGAAAAATGATATTTCACTAGCATCTTGAAACTTCGTATAGTACCCTGTTAATTTGGCTTTTATTATTGGTGATCTGAAAATATAACTCGCATCTATTGAGCTAATTTTTTCTTCAGTAATATCAATCCCACTTCGGTCTCCAACTATATCGTGATTCTCTCTTGAATTAGAAAACGTATTTCTTAATGATGGCGCTCTTGTAATATATCCCGCATTAACATCTAATAAATGTTTTCCTGTAATTTTATAAGTAAATCCTCCTTTTGCTCCAATTCCTGAAAAGTTTAACTTTTCTCCTTTTCCTAATGAATTGTCTGAGAATCCTCCATTTTGATAAATGCCTTCTCTTTGATACTGCGTATTTGCAATACTTCCTGCTAAAAAGAAATCTATTTTATTGTATTTAAATTGTGCTTGCACATAACCACTAAATATACTAGCAAAAAGATTGTAGTTATATTTAAATTGGTCGCCCTCTTTAACAATTCTATTTGGGTTTAAAATATCGTTTTGAATATCGTTTGGATTATCAGCAAAAGCATCAACATCTAAATAGCCCCTAGCCCCAAGAAGATCTATAACTTGAGCAAAATTTTCAGATTTTAAATAGCGATAATTTAATGAACCATTTATCAAAATATTGTCGCTTAACTCAGTATTTAATATAGAATTAATCGTGGTTTGCTGATCATCTACTCGGTCTTCATAAAGCGCGTAAACTGCATTACCTCCTCTTCGTGTATTAGCAATATTTGCTTCATACATTTGATTCCAATCAATTTGACCATTATCTAAAAATCGTTGTTGTGCTCCATAAGCTAACCCTAAATTGTCAGGATTATTTCTCACAAAAAAACTTGGCAACTTTTGGTAGTATGTTGGACTAGGATTAGCGCCTCCACCTTCTGGAAATCCATTTACTAAATCAGTACCATTATAATCTAAACGGCTATTTCCTAATTTTCCAAATTGATAAGCAATATTAGTGTTTAATGTTGTTTTACTACTTATAGTCCAATAGTGGTTCAACAATACAATTGGCTCTTCAACTTCCTTAACACGAGAATTACGTTTTTCACCATTTTGCCAACCCCAATACTCGTTGTATTTTATGCCTTTTAAATCAAAAACTTCCTGAGTATTAGGCGAGGATTTTCCTCTTCTGTTTGGCGCATAAATTCCTGTAAAATTTATACTGTGCTTGTTATTTATTTTCTTTTCAACAGATGCAAAAAACGAATTAGAATCATATAATGTTGCATCTTGATAGCCTTCATTTCCCCAGCGTCTTCCTGCTGATATTGTATAAGCCCAACCTCCATCGACTATTCCTGAAGCATACGATACCATTAATCTGTTGGTATAACTTCTATTTGAGGAAGAATAAGTAATACGTCCGCCAGGTCTTGCTTCTGAAGCTCTAACATTAATATTTGTTGTTCCGAGTATACCTCCAAAATTATAAGCTGAGGGTGTTAATCCTGAAGTTAATTCCTGGTTTCTTACAACATCGTTTAACCCTCCCCAATTACTCCATTGTGGTCTTCCGTTGTAAAGTTTGTTCATTTCAATACCATTAATTAAAACGGAGCCATTATCTGAATCTAATCCTCTCACTCTAAAAAATGATGAACTGAATTCAAATGCTGCAGTACGTTGAAAAAGATCTCTTGAAGATGACAATAGTCCCGAAATATTATCTGAAGCACTTGTATCATCATCAAGTTCGTCATCTGATAATGAGATTGTAAATAAATCTTCCGTATCAGAAGTGTCGATATCTAATGTCATATCTGTGATATTAACAGTTTGACCTTCATTAACTACAATAGGGTATCTTTTAGTCGTATATCCAATCTTAGAAATTTTTAATATTTGCTCTCCTAAAGGCACATTTGCAGTGAAGCTAAACTCACCCATAGTATCAGTTTTTGTGACTTGTAAAGTTTCTTCAATGATAACAATAACATCAGGAATTGGTTGGTTGTTAATAGCGTCTTTGACACTTCCTTTAATTACAGTTTGTTGAGCGTATACTGTAAACACAGAAAAAACTCCTAATAAAAAAATAAATAAACTTTTCTTCATGTTTAATTTTATAATTAATAGTTTTATTCTTAAATAGGAATCTATTTAAGGGGAATCAATTTACGTTATTTATTATTAATATTTTACTTTTGGTGTAAGATTTCATTGTATATTAATAGTGGAAAACACATAACTAAATGAAACAAAAACACAATTGGCTAATTATACTTTACCTCCTGATTTTTTTAAATTTAAATGCACAGAAAAAAAGAAAGTTTAAAGTATATACAATAGCTTTTTATAATGTTGAGAATTTATTTGATACTATAAATGACCCAAATAAGTTTGATGAAGCGAGCCCTATAATGGAAATTAAATTTAACCGAGGTGAAATTTATATAAAAAAGGTGAGAAATATGGCCAGAGTTATTTCTGAAATTGGCGCAGATGTTTCTAGAAATGCTCCTGCAATAATTGGTCTTGCTGAAGTAGAAAACAGACAAGTTCTAGAAGATTTAGCTAATGACCCATCTTTGTTTCAAAAAGATTATGGTATAGCTCATTTTGATTCGCCAGATGCACGTGGGATTGATGTAGGATTACTCTACCAAAAAAAAATATTTGTTCCTATAAATATTAGTAAGCATGAGTTAAAAATTTATGATGATATAACTAGGAAACGTGTATATACAAGAGACCAATTGCTAGTAAGTGGGAAGCTAGAAGGCGAAATGATACATATTATTGTTAATCATTGGCCATCACGAAGAGGTGGCGAAGCACGAAGCAGACCAAAACGTGTTGCAGCAGCAAGGTTAAACAAAAGAATTATTGATTCTTTACAAGCTATTAATCCATATGCCAAAATTTTTAGTATGGGAGATTTAAATGATGACCCAACAAACTCAAGTTTAAAAGATATATTAAACACTAAAAAAAATAAAGAGGATGTTGAGTTAAAAGGTATTTACAACCCCATGGAAGCTTTTTTTAAAAAAGGACTAGGCTCAAATGCTTATAGAGATGCCTGGAGTTTATTTGATCAAATATTAATTACAAAACCTCTATTAGAAAAAGATTATTCTTCTTTTCGTTTTTATAAAGCAGGTATTTTTAACAAACGCTTTTTAACCAATAAAAAAGGACGTTACAAAGGTTATCCCTTTAGAAGTTTTGCTAACAGCTCCTTTACCAACGGATTTAGTGATCACTTCCCCGTATATATTCACATCATTAAGGAAATACAATAGTGTATAAAAAAGGGAGTATTTAAATACTCCCTTTTTATTTCTTTAATTAGGCCAAACATTCCATGGAATTCTTGACAAGAATAACACTAATGCAATACCATAAAATATTGTGATTGTTTTAAATTTTGGAGTTGAAGTCAGTTTCTTTTTATGCTTAGCATACCCAATAGTAATTAAAGCCACAGCAATTATATTAATTAAGGGGTGCTCTACTAAGTATAGTCTTTGAGCCGCATCTTTCATAACACCACCCATTCCTAGCTCACTCCAAAAATCAAACCTTTGGGATGTGAAATACAAGAGTAAACCTAATAGCAATTGAATATGAGATA
>CAYQME010000096.1:0-6134 GCA_964418645.1 uncultured Flavobacteriaceae bacterium | reverse complement strand
TTTCTTTTTATTGGTATTTAAATAAATTTCGGTGTAATTATCATCGGCTTTACAATATAAAATAGTTGCGGTTTCTATAACTTCAAAACCGTCTAGCTGCGGAATGGTAATTTTTCCATTAACATTATTAGTCTTTGGAACTAAAATTTGTTCTTGTAACGCATCTTCTTTTGTCTTTATTTCTACAACATAATCTACCGCTTTAATAAGCTCATCAATAGAAATAGGTTTCATTAAATAGTAAGATGCATGTGCATTTAAAGCATCAATAGCGTAATGATTATAAGCTGTTACAAAAACGGTTTCAAATGTTCGGTCACCAACTTTATCTAAGAGATCAAAGGCATTACCATAAGGCATTTCTACATCTAAAAACACCAAATCTAATTCGTTATTTCTTATAAGTAATAACGCTTCATCCACATTTGAAGCTTCTCCAAGAATAGAGATATTAGGACAATACTTATTTAAGTAATTCCTTAAGATTTCTCTACTTGTTTCTTCATCTTCTACTATGATTGCGTTTAGTTTCATTTTTTTTAGTTTGAGATGCTTCGACAAGCTTAGTATGACATTTTGTTTCAATTAGTCTTTTTTAAGTGTTACCACAACTTTTGTTCCTGAATCCTCCTTATTTTGAAAATCATCTATTTGCGCACCTACTTTATCTTTATACATTGTATTTAAAATGGCAACACGCTTTTTAATATTACTCATTCCTTTTGAGTTCTGTTTCTGTTGGTGTTGCGTTTTTAGTGCTTTCGATTTTTTGCGACCTATGCCATCATCTGTAATTGCAATTTGCAATTCATCTTTTGTAGTCTGCGAAATTGAAATATTCAAATGTCCTTTTGTCTTTTTATAACGCAAACCATGCCATACTGCATTTTCTATATAAGGCTGCAATAACATAGGAGGGATTTGAAATTCGTCAATTTGAACATTATCATCAACTATAATAGTATAATCGAACTTATCTTTAAATCTGAAATGCTCTAGCTTAATATATAATTGCAGCAGTTCGATCTCTTTTTCTAATGGGATAAAATCTTCTTCACTATTTTCTAAAACAGCCCGCATTAGTAATGAAAAATCGGATAAATATTTATTGGCTGTACGCTCATCGCTACTCGTAATAAAACTATTAACAGAATTTAAAGCATTAAAAATAAAGTGAGGATTCATCTGACTTCTCAACGATTTTAATGCTAATAAATTATTGTTCAACTTTTGCTGTTTGATATTTTTAAACATAAAATATCCAGCAATTAGCAATAACAAAACGCCTCCAATTAAAGAATATATAATAAGTCTTTGGCGTTTATTCCGCTCTGTGGTAAGTTGGTATTTGCTCTCTGATAAAGCACGATCGCTTTCTAAACTGGTAATCCTGATTTGTTTTGAAGCTAAATCGTTAGCAAATCTCGCTGCTTGGGATATTTCTTGCTCTTTCTTTACGTATAACTCATCCACTAAGCGTTCATATTTTCTTGCGGTAGCAATAGCTTTATCTAAATCGCCAGCATCACGATAAACCTCACTCAGTTTTCGTGTAGCATCATTTTGCACTACTAAATCTTCTCTATCATCGGCCTCTTCAATACTTTTCTCTAAATATGAAATGGCATTTGGAAAATCCTTTTGTATCGCATAAGCACTACCAATTTTATAGTTTTGCTTTTGTGGTGTAATAGCACTTTCATTTTTAAAAATAGAATCTGTTTCAATATCTTCAAGTACTTGTTTACGCAACTCTATTTCTTCATTAAAAGCTCTATTCTTACTTTGAAAATCAGCTACTTTTACTTTCTCTTCTACAGCTCTTTTTTTATTTTCTTTTACGGCTAAGGTTAACGAATTTTCAAAATAGTTTTGTGCTTCCTGTTTTGCTCCAGAGGCATCATATGCTTGAGCTATTTTAGAGTTTAAATCTGTTATTTTAGGTATTATCAAATGGTCTTGAGCTACCTGTAACCCTTGTTTATAGGTATTAATAGCGGTGGTAAAATCTTTTGTTTTTACATATACATCTCCAAGACCTTCATACAATGCTGTAAGCTGCCAATTAGATAAATCCTCTTTAATTAAACTATTATATATCTCTTTACACTCTTGATAATTCTTATTGAACTCAAACGCTTTGGCTAATCGTAATTTAACATCATTAGACGCTACATTTTGAAGGCTAATCCTATAATTAGTGACTGCTAAATCATATTGTTTCCATTCAAAATAAACATTTCCTAAGGTTTCATACACTTCAGCATTTTGCTTTGTTGAATTTGATATGGCTAAAGCATCTGCTATAAATTGAATACTCTTTTCGGCATCACTCTTTAAATACATTTCAGCAGAATCAATCAATGTATTAAAGAGTTTTGGATTAGACTTAAATAATTTATCAGCAGCCTTTAATGCATGGTTAGGTCTTACTTCAACCTTTATACGTTCTTTGCTCTTAATAATATAATAGACTGTTTCAAAATCACTATGCTTGATAATAAGTTCATCACCAATTGCCGCTTCAATTTTAAACTCTCCCTGCAAGTTAGTTGTGGTATAAGCACCTCCATTAACCAAAATATTAACCTTTGGTATGGGTTTATTGGTGTCGCTTTCTATCACAGAACCCTTAATAGTAAAAGTTTTATTAGTGATATTTTTGCCTTCTTGCAGCTGTGCAAATACAGACCATGAAAATAGGAGGATCGTAATAAATAATATGTGTTTATAAAATTTCGCCATTTCTAATACGGTAAACATACATACTTTAGACGATAAAATAAAATGCGGTTTTAGTGTAATTCGTAGTTTTTAAGACAAAATAACCCACTTCACTCATTTAAAGCATAGGTTCACTCATTCATAATCCTTACTACACTCATTTTGCTTTTTTTGGCAAAACTGTTGATTATATGTTTACAGAAACGTTTAAAACTCAAATTATGAAAACAATATTTAAATCTTCACTTCTATTAGCCTTTTTAATTAGTTTTTTAGTAGGGAATGCCAAAAACGAAAAAGATAATCCCAATAAACAATTTATTAAAGTAGCACTGCTTTTGGACACTAGTAGTAGTATGGACGGGTTGATAGACCAAGCCAAAGCGCAGCTTTGGGGAATTATAAACCAGCTCTCATATGCCAAGTGCAATAACGAACGTCCAAATTTACTAATTGCTCTTTATGAATACGGTAACGATGGTTTAAACGCTCAAGAAGGCTATATACGTCAGGTAATTGGTTTTAGTGATGATTTGGATGATATCTCAAAAGAACTTTTTTCACTCACCACTAATGGTGGTAGTGAATTTTGTGGACAGGTGATACAAATTTCCTTAAATCAATTAGAGTGGGGAAACAATCCTGATGATTTAAAACTTATTTTTATTGCTGGTAACGAACCTTTTACACAAGGACGTGTAAACTATAAGGATGCTGCTATAAATGCAAACGAAAAAGAGGTAACCGTTAATACTATTTTTTGTGGTGATTATAATCAAGGTATTTCTACATCTTGGAAAGATGGCGCAGCACTTACAAATGGTGATTATCTATCTATAAACCATAATCAAGCAACGGTGTATGTCCCATCCCCTTATGACGACGCCATTTTAATTTTAAACAAAAAACTAAACAAAACGTATATAGCCTATGGAGAAAGAGGTAAAGACAAAATTAAACTTCAGACTGTTATGGATTCAGAAGCAGAAAGCTATAGTAATGCGAATGCCGTTGGTAGAACTATTAGTAAAAGTTCCCACTTATACAAAAACTCAAAATGGGATTTGGTAGATGCAGTCGCAGATGAAGAAATCGTTATTGAAGATTTAAAATCAGCGTCTTTGCCAGAAGAGCTTAAAGGCAAATCCTCTGATGAAATAAAAACTTACATTAAACAAAAGAGCATTGAAAGAGCAGCTATTCAAAAAGAAATACAACAGCTAAATATTAAACGTAAACTATTCCTCTCTGAGCAACAAAAAGAAAATTCTAATGGCTTAGAAAACGCCATGGTAAACGCCATAAAAGCACAAGCAAAAAAGAAAAATTACAAATGGGATTAGTTTATTGCTGGGCAGTTACACTCATACTTTTCTTGTCTTTTGTTAAAATTAAGTCCCAAAGTAATTTGGTGAAATCCGCCATTGTTAAACACCACAGAATTGGATTGGTATGAATAGGTATAAGCAAAAATAAAGTCTTTATAATTAACCCCTATTAAAGGTGTAAAATACTGCAGTTTTTGGCTACTAACTCCTGTTCCATTTAAAAATTCGGCACCATCTAAACTTCTTCTATAGGATATGCCTCCCCAAACTTTACCAAAATCCATTTCTTTATACACCTTCATATTCAAATCGAATAAGGATTCTTTGGTGGCATCTCTGTACATAAACATTACCGAAGGCTCATAACTCCATTCACTATCAAACTTACTAAACACATTTCCTACTGAAAATAAATAGGTTCTTAAATTACTAAAACTAAGCCCTTGTTCATTAAAATTTACGCCATCATTTTCTAAAACATTCTTTACAGTAGCATGAGCATAAAAATTTACAAATTGGTATGAAAATCCAAAATCAATATTAAAATCTGTTGCACTTTGTTCAATTCCGGAAATTAATGGGTCAAACCCATCTGCTAAAAAAGTAGTTTCATCAAGTTTGTATTGAATCATACCTATACTTAACCCAAAGGACAACATATTTAAATCTATGGGATTTCTGGAAAACATTAAATGATGCGCATAGGTTAAATATGCTCCAGTTTGAGAATGATATCCATTTTTGTCGTTAAATAAAATAGCACCTACGCCTGATGATGATTCTCCTATCCTTCCATTAATACTTGCGGTTTGTAATGCAGGAGCATTAGCTTGTCCAAACCACTGTTTTCGTGCTGTTAACCTAAATTTACTACTATTGGCAACACCAGCCATTGAAGGGTGAATTAAATAATAATTATCGGTTAAATAATCAGAATATATAGGTAAGCCTTCTTGAGCCATTGAAAACTGAGTAAACAGCATGACTAATAGTACTAAGCAAAACTTTTTCAATCTCATAGTTAATCTCTTTTCAAGGTAAAATGGGCTTAAAATATTTAAATACAATCTCATTTTAATGAGCCAACATCTAGTATTTCATAGGTTAATGTTTCCCAAATATATATATAACTCAACATTTCTTTTATTATTTTTGCATAAAATTTATTACAATGAATAAAATTGACGTTTCAATACAAGAAACTACCAATCCTTTAATTATAAAATTTGAAGCAAATTCATTCTTAACTCAGTATGAAAGTTTTGAATTTAATAACATAGATGAAGCAAAACATTCCCCATTAGCACAGCAGCTATTTTACTTGCCTTTTGTAAAGAAAGTTTTTATCTCAGGGAATTTTGTAGCTATAGAACGTTTTAATATTGTTGCATGGAAAGATGTACAAAATGAAGTGCGAGAGCAAATTGAAAACTATCTTAATGAAGGCGGAATTATTGTTGAGAATACTTCAAAAAGCAAAAAATTAGCGATTACGGTTTATGCAGAGAGCACTCCAAATCCTGCTGTTACTAAGTTTGTCGCCAATAAAAAATTGGTGCCTATGCTTTTTGAATTCACCTCTATTGATAAAGCTAAAGTATCACCATTTGCATCTGAGTTATTTCACTTTCCTTTTGTTAAAAGTATTTTTATAGACGAAAATTACGTGTCCATAACAAAATATGATGTCGCTGATTGGAACGACATTACTATGGAATTAAGAACGTTTATTAAAAGCTATATTGAAAATGGCAAACCTATTGTAGTTGCTGATGCCCATGAAATCAAAGAGAACACTGAAGCTTTTAAAGAGGAAAACTTTGAAGCCTTAGACGATATCTCTAAAGAAATTGTAAATATCCTCGAAGAATATGTAAAACCTGCTGTAGCTAGTGATGGTGGTAATATTCAGTTTGATTCTTATGACCCCAAACGCAAACTTGTTCGTGTTATTCTACAAGGCGCTTGTAGTGGCTGTCCTTCATCTACATATACCTTAAAAAGTGGGATAGAAAATATACTAAAAGAAATGCTTAAAGGTAAAGTTGAAATAGTAGAAGCGGTAAATGGCTAATTTATTAT
>CAYQME010000095.1:0-6197 GCA_964418645.1 uncultured Flavobacteriaceae bacterium | reverse complement strand
AATATTAAGCTAATCAGAGTTTCAATTTTTATTAGCGACTGTTAAACGAAGTTAGTTGTTTTTTGTGATTAAATCAAGTAAGTAACTGCTTTATTAAAGTGACTGGCAAATAATAGTATCTTTGGTTTATGGTATTAAATAACTCATTTTTTAAGCTTTATAAAATCTCTTTACTACTTGTTTTATCAAGTGCGTTATTTTATGTTTCTTTTGCCTACGACTTGGTAAGAACAGATTACACAAAGCTCATTATGCTTTATGTTGCTTTGTTTTTCTTATTTTATAAATTGGTTCAAATAACCAAGCATAATATTAAATTCTTGACTTGGGTAGCTTTTGGTTTTAGAGTTGTATTCATTTTAGCAATCCCAAACTTATCACAAGATTTTTATCGGTTTATTTGGGATGGACGTATGATTCTTGAAGGTATAAATCCTTATTTATTTACAGTAGAATCGTTTATTTCTGTTGGTAAATTTCCCATTGCTCAAGCCCAAGAATTATACAATGGTATGGGAGCATTAAGTGCAGGTCATTTTACTAATTATCCTCCTATTAATCAGCTTTGTTTTGTTATTGCTGGATTATTTGCTGGTAAAAGTATTTTGGGTTCTGCAATAGTCATGCGACTACTCATCATTGCTGCCGATTTTGGAACACTCTATTTTGGTAAAAAGTTATTAGAAAGATTAAAACTTCCTGCTTATAATATCTTTTGGTATATTTTAAATCCATTCATTATAATTGAACTTACGGGAAACTTACATTTTGAAGGTGTCATGATTTTCTTTTTCGTATGGAGTTTGTATTTATTGCATTCAGGTAAATGGAAATTTGCGGCAGTTGTTTTGGCATTATCAGTTTCTGTAAAATTGATACCACTTATGTTTTTACCTTTGTTTTATCAGTGGTTTGCTTCGACAAGGCTTAACGACCCAAAAAAGCAAAACGTCATTGCGAATCTTTCGACTGTCGCTCAAGACAGGCTAAAGATGAAGCAATCTGTTTCAAAGGATGAGATTGCCACGTCGCAAGCTCCTCGCAATGTCGGATGGATTCCTGCTTTCGCAGGAATGACAAAGTTGGTTGGTTTTTATAGTATTGTTGGTATTATAACGTTACTGTTATTTCTTCCTTTTTATTCTCCAAAATTTGTAACTAATTACACAGTAACGGTTGGGCTTTGGTTTCAAAATTTTGAGTTTAATGCCAGTTTGTATTATCTAGCTCGTGAAATTGGTTATGGATTTAGAGGTTGGAATGAAATAGCTATTATTGGTGATTTTATTCCAATTGTTGTTGTACTTTTTGTGCTTATCTTAACGATTTTTAGAAAAAATAAAACAACAATAGAGTTAATTACAGCAATGTTATTGGTGTTATCGTTTTACTTATTTACCACAACAACTGTTCATCCTTGGTATATTGCTACGCTTATAATCTTGTCTGTTTTCACGAAATATAAATTTCCTTTGGTGTGGAGTTTTGCAATTATTTTAAGTTATTTGGCTTATATCAATATTGATAAAGCTAATAAAACTGAAAACCTCTGGATTATAGGTTTAGAATATTTGGTGGTATATAGTGTGTTTATTTGGGAAGTATTTATTAAAAAATCCAGAATGATTACTACAGCATCTTCAAATTATTAATTTCCTGTTCGGTTAAATTTTTCCAGTGTCCACGAGGAATATCTTTTTTGGTGAGTTCGGCAATCATAACACAATCTAAACGTATAATATCATAATTAAGATGTTCAAAAATTGTACGAATAATGGAGTTTCCTGTATTCTTTATTTTAAGCCCTATTTCTTTTTTTGGTGCTTTGTCAATATAGCTTATATCTTCAACCGCAATTTCTTTACCTTCAATTTTAAAACCTTCTTGAATCTTCTTAAGGTCTTCAAATTTTAGGTTTTTATCTAATTCTATATGAAATAAACGTGCTACGCCATTTTTAGAATTAGTAAACTTTTTAACTATGGTATCATCATTAGTAAATAACAACAATCCTGTTGAATTTCTCCCTAAACGACCAATTGGTTTAATTCTTGAATTTGTAGCATTTGCTACCAAATCCATGACTGTACGCCCTTTCCCTTCACTTGTTGTTGTCGCAAAACCTTTTGGTTTATTAAGTAAAACGTAGGCTTTCTTTTCTGGATTTATACGAGAGCCATCAAAACGCACCTCATCTTCAAGCTTTACCTTATATCCCATTTCGGTAATTATTTTTCCGTTTACTGTGACACTTCCTATAGAAATATGCATATCTGCATCACGTCGAGAGCAAATTCCAGAATTAGAAATATATTTATTTAATCGAATTTCGTCAGGATTTGATTTCACTTTGGGTTGTGCTTTCTTTTTAAAAGGAGTATTCCCTTTCGCATAACTTTTTTTGTAGTTGTTATTGCTACTACTTCTTAAAGTTTTTCCTTTGCTTTTATGCTCTCTTTTAGCCATTTAATAAATTTTTGCAAAGTTAATGACAATAGTTCACATTAACTATTATAATCTACTGTAGATTGACGCTGTCTATTTACTGTTAGTTTGGTAACATCTGGTCGTGAATAATGTCCAACAGGATCAAAATTTTGGCGTTCTTCTAACACACGATTAAAATCTATGGTTTCAATAATTAGACCTTCTTTATTTAAGACAGGTTCCATAATCCATTCGCCATCTGGTCCAGCAATACAACTGCCTCCATTTGCTAATACATCAGGCGCTTTTTCTAATATTTTATTTAAATGTGGTGTGTTTTTAGGGAAATCGTTTTTGTTCATAAGTGAAGAAACAGAAACCACAAACGATCGTGATTCTCGTGCTATAAAACGCGTAATATCTTTGGTGTTATGATCGCTTCCTGGCCAAACTGCAATATGCAAGTTTTCGCCTAAACCATATAACGCAGTTCGTGGTAATGGCATCCAATTTTCCCAGCAATTTAATCCACCAACAGTAAATTCTTTTAAAGAATGTACTTGTAATCCATTTCCATCTCCTGGTGACCACGTTAATCGTTCATCATAAGTTGGTTGTAATTTTCGATGTACAGATTTTACATCGCCTTCTTGATTTATATAAACTAATGAAGCGTACAAACTATGTCCTCCACGATTTTTAGCGCGTTCAATAATTCCGAGGTATATAGCAATATTATTTTCTTTAGAAAGCTTACAGATTTGATCTAAATCGCCTCCTTCAATTTGAATAGAATTCCGAATATAATGTGCATGAAGTTCTTTATTCACTTTAGTATCCCATTCTGCTCCTCCAGTTAAAGCTAACCAAAACGGATAACCAGGAACTAAACCTTCTCCAAAAACAATAAGCTCACAGTTTTGTTTTGAAGCTTCTAAAACAGATCGTTCTACTTTATGAAGTGTTGCTGTTTTATCTAACCAAACAGGAGAAATTTGAGCTAATGCAATTTTGAGAGTATTGTCCATTATAAAATTCTGTTTAAAAGTAAATCTACATCAATTAACAATATACTAAACACACCAGCAACAATAATAAACTTAAGAATATTATGTAGCATTAGATAATGTGATTTTGTTTTAGATTTCCAAAGTAATAGTAGAAATATAAAGAGTAAAATGACGCTTAAATAAAAGAAGTAATTCATTTTCCCTATAGTGAAATTAAAAATGAGCAAATAAGCTGGAATCAATGTAAATATTACCAAAAGAGTTAACATCGTTTTCGATGTTTTCTCTCCATAAACTAAAGGAACTGTTTTATAATTAAGTGCTAAATCGCCTTTAATATTTTCAAGATCTTTAGTGAGTTCACGCATGGCAATAATTAGAAATAAAAACATAGCATGAACAAAAATGACAGTTTCAAAATTCTTATAATAAATAAATACTGCGAAGAATGGTGTAATGGTTAGTATAGCAGAAGCAAGATTCCCAATGATTGGTAGTTTTTTCAATTTATGCGAATAAAACCAAATACCAAAAATGTACAACGAAAAGAAAATAACAGCTCTAAACGACACGTAACTTGCCATGATAACAGACACAAAATTCAACACAAAATAGAATACCAATTTAGTGTTCTGGCTTATCAATCTATCTAACATAGATTTTTGAGGTCGATTGATTAAATCCTTTTCTGAATCGTAAAAGTTATTTATAATATAACCTCCTGCAATTGTAGCAGAAGAAGCCAAAACCAACATTAACAAATTCAGATCGAATACAACTTCTCCTAACGTTTTATTATGCGCCAAAATGTAAATTGAAGATAAATATTGTGCAATAACAATAATTAAAATATTATAACCACGAACAACAGAAAACATGCTGAAAAACTTGAGTAATACATGTTTTTGTTTTCGAGATAGCATTCAAATAAATTTGATGAAATCCTAAATCACGCTTCGACTACGCTCAGTGTAAAAGTTCAGGATGACAGTATAAAATTAAAAATTATAAACCACTTCTAATTTATAGCCTGTAAGCGATTGTTTTGCGCGATTAATATCTTCGGTAAAACCAAGTATATAACCACCACCACCAGAGCCACAAAGCTTTAAATAATATGCGTTGGTTTCAATACCTTTTTTCCATAGTTCGTGAAACTGTTTTGGAATCATAGGCTTAAAATGATTCAATACCACTTTAGACAATTGTTTTGTATTGCTAAATAAGGATTTGATATCGCCTTTCAAGAAATCTTCAACACAGGCATCAGTATGTTTAATAAACTGATCTTTCAACATTTTACGAAAGCCTTCTTGCTTCATGTTTTCCATAAAAATACTTACCATTGGTGCTGTTTCACCAATAATACCACTATCTAATAAAAATACAGCTCCTTTGCCTTCTTGTTTTTGTGAAGGAATTCCTGTTGCTTCAATATTATCTTTAGAATTAATTAAAATAGGAAGACTTAAATAACTGTTTAATGGATCTAAACCAGACGATTTCCCATGAAAGTAAGATTCCATTTCAGAAAATATAGTCTTGAGTTTTAACAATTTTTCTCGTGTTAAATTCTCTAACACAGTGATTTTGTTTTGCGCATACTTGTCGTAAAAAGCAGCTACTATTGCGCCACTACTTCCTACACCATAACCTTGAGGAATTGAAGAATCAAAATACATACCTTCTGCAATATCCTGCTTTATTTTTGCTAAATCGAAAAGAACTACATCTTTATCTATTGTCTCTAAATAATCAGTAAAATTTTTAAGTTTCTTATTAGATTTAATTGCTTCTTCAGAAGGATTTTTATCTTTCTTTAAAGCTCCTTTGAAAAAATTATAAGGGATTGACAAGCCTTTAGAATCTTTAATAATTCCATACTCGCCAAAGAGTAAAATTTTTGAATAAAAAAGTGGTCCTTTCATATTTAGATTTGTTTCGCTCCGAAACCTATTCTGTCACAAATATAGTGACCATTTTGGCAATGTGCAACTAATTCATTTTTAATGAATTTAAGTACTTGTTCTGCTTCGTTTTCTGGATATAATACATGTACATTTGCTCCAGCATCTAAAGTAAAACATACATTTGATGTTGTTCGTTGTCTAAACTTCCAAATTTTATTAATAACCTCTAGTGTATTTGGTTTCATTAAAATAAAATATGGCACACTTGTCATCATCATAGCATGAAGAGTTAGTGCTTCGCTTTCAACAATTTCAATAAATGCTTTTAAATCTCCTTCTTTAAATACGTTAATTAAACTAGTAAGGTTATTATGAGCTTGTTTAAAACGTTCTTTTGCGAATGGATGGTCGTGCATTAAATTGTGTCCAACAGTACTACTCACTTGCTTTTCGCCTTTATCAACCAATAAAATAGTATCCTGATAATTTTTAAAATTGTCATGAACTTTATAAGGATATTTTATACCGAATAAATTCGAACTTCCTTCAATGTCTTTATGATTTCCCCAAACAATTAAATCACCTTCAATACTTCGACTTGCAGATCCTGAACCTAATCGTGCTAAAAAGGATGCCTTTTGATTGAAAAATTCATCAGTCATTTCCCGATTTGATACTCTTTCTATACTCATCAAACATAATGCTAATGCACTCATTCCTGAAGCTGATGATGCGATGCCCGAACTGTGTGGAAATGAATTTGATGTTTCTATTATAAAATGATAGTCCTTTAAAAATGGTAAATAGGATTCTATACGATTAAAAAACGTTTCAATTTTTGTTTTAAAAT
>CAYQME010000094.1:0-6299 GCA_964418645.1 uncultured Flavobacteriaceae bacterium | reverse complement strand
AAAGTTGGTTCATTGGTAAAATTAATTAGACTGTTAAAGCAGGTTTCATTCCCATATCGCGTAGATATTTAAAATGAGCAATAATGGCTTTACGAGTGGTTTTATATTCGTTATAAGGCAAATTAAACTCTTTGGCGGTTTCTTTAACTATTTTGGCAATTTTTCCATAATGTATATGACTGATATGTGGAAAAATATGATGCTCTACCTGATGGTTTAATCCTCCGGTAAACCAGTTTACAATTTTGCTTTTTGCACCAAAGTTAACCGTAGTTTTAAGTTGGTGTACAGCCCAAGTATTTTTCATGGAACCATTTCTTTCAGGAAGAGGCATTTCTGCTTCATCCATTACATGTGCTAATTGAAATACAACACTTAAAATTAAACCAGCAACATAATGCATAATAAAGAAGCCTAGTAAAATTTTCCACCAAGAAATATCTAATATTAACATAGGGATTACAATCCACATTGTCACGTAAATAATTTTTGAAATTACAAGTTTACTCCAATTCCATACAGGATTTGGAAATTTACCATAGGCTAATTTACGCTTCATATAGCGTTTCATTTGCATAAAATCTGTTGTAATAGCCCAATTAATAGTTAACAATCCATAAAGTAATACCGAATAATAATGCTGAAATTTATGGTGCCATTGCCATTTAGAATGTTCAGAAAAACGTAATATTCGTCCAGCTTCAAGGTCTTCATCATGACCATGAATATTTGTATATGTATGATGCAATACGTTATGTTGCACTTTCCAATTGTAAGCATTTCCAGCAAGGATATATATGCTGCTTCCCATTATTCTATTAATCCATTCTTTATTAGAAAACGAACCATGATTACCATCGTGCATTACATTCATACCAACTCCAGCCATACCAACTCCCATAACAATAGTTAAAAGTAATTGCGCCCAACCAGGAATATTTAACGTAAGGATTAAAAAATAAGGTGTTAAAAACAGGCCAAACATGATAATTGTTTTTAGCCAAAGTTTCCAGTTTCCTGTACGTTTTATATTATTGTCTTTAAAGTAGCCGTTAACACGTTTGTTAAGTGTTTTGAAAAACTTTGCTGAGTCAGTTCTTGAAAAAGAAAGCAATTGTTTTGTCATGCGCTTTGGTTTATTTACGATAACGAATTAAAACAAGTTATTTGTATAAGTGGGCAAAGATAAATAATAAACAGACTTAACTTATAAAGATTTCATAAAATTATAAACATAAAATATAATACTTTTGTTAAAATTTTAAAGGAGAATGGATCTTATTTTAAAGTATTTCCCAAATCTTACTGAAGATCAAGTTGATAAATTCGAAAAGTTACAGGCTTTATATCAAGATTGGAATTTAAAGATTAACGTGGTATCTCGTAAAGATATTGATGAACTGTACTTGCGTCATGTGTTACATTCTTTAGCTATTGCAAAAGTAATTCAATTTAAAAAGGGGACTAAAATTTTAGACGTTGGTACAGGAGGTGGTTTTCCAGGAATACCATTAGCAATTTTGTTTCCTGATTGTGATTTTCATTTGGTTGATAGTATTGCAAAAAAGCTTAAAGTTGTCGATGAGGTAGTAATTGGTTTGGGTTTGACAAATGTAAAAACAACTCATAGTCGTGTAGAAGATATAAAAGGCACTTTCGATTTTATTGTAAGTCGTGCTGTGGCAGTTATGCCAACTTTTGTACATTGGGTAAAAGGAAAGATTGCAAAAAAACAAAATAACGAACTTAAAAATGGTATTCTCTATCTTAAAGGAGGCGATTTAACCGAAGAATTACAAAACTATAAAACAACTACAATTTATAATTTAAGTGATTATTATACCGAAGATTTTTTCGAAACCAAAAAACTGGTGCATTTGCCTTTGAAGTTTAGAAGATAATGAAGTTTTAATCCTCCAAAACAGGAATATAATTAGCCTTTAAAAGGGCTTTAAATCTTGGTTCGTTACGATATGGATCAAACTCGAATCTCCCATTAAAACGCATTAATTGTAGGATTCTAGTAATTCTGTTATCATTGCTATTAATTTTATCCATATAATAATACATAGAATCTTTCATTTTTAGATTAGCAAAATAAGTTACTTTATTTCGATCTGAAATCTCTTCATTTTGAGTGTTTAACATTTCTAAAACAGTGTCTTTATCACCAATTAAGGACAATAGCCAACGATTTTCACTGAAATAATCTGTTGAATCATGAGCTTTATATTGTTCGAGATAGTGTCTTGCATTTTTATAATCTCGCTTCCAAGCATAATAAGCATACCAGCTATGAACAATTTGCGATTCAGATAATGAGTTTATTAGTTTTGAGTCTTTTAAAATTTCTTCGGCTTCATCATATTGTTTAGCTATAACTAAAGAATAAATATAACTCCCTCTATATGTTGCATCCAATTCAAATGCTTTTTTTACATGTTTTAAGGAGTTTTTATAATCATTTAAAATAGCGCGATAAAAATACCCTAAATCACCATGTAAAGAAGCGTTATTAGGCTCCTTTTCCACAGCTGCTTTATAAACGCTAATATACGCTGTTGCATCTTTATTTTTTAAAACATTTATTTGTGCTCTTAAATTAATAGCTTCCGATGATGGCATCAAATAACCCATTTTATTAAGATGTATTTCAGCTTCATCAAATTTACTATTTAACATTAAAGCTTGAACTTTAACAGTGTTAATAGGGCTAGATAATGGATCGAGTTGTTGTGCTTTATTAATATGATACAAGAATTTTTTGTTGTCTTCTTCTTCTTTAATATATAAAATTATTTTATTACGATAATAAATCGCATAATGATGATGTGTAGTGGCATCATTAGGGTTTATAGATAATGCTTTCTCAAAGTTTTCTTTGGATAAATCCCACTTTTGTTCACCTGTAAAAATATTCCCTAATACAGAATACGCTCTAACCGTATTTGGGTTTATAGCCAATGCCTTTTTTATATAATCTCTACTCTTAGCAGTATATTCATCTCGAGGCATGTTTCCATAACCAATCAACAGATTAGTAGAATTAGCAATTTCTGCATAAGCATCAGCATAATTTGGGTCTAATGCTATGGCTTGTTCGTAGTAAGTAATGCTTCTTTCTAAATCTTCTTTTGTGCGACTATCAGCAATGGTTCTTCCTTTTAAAAACAGCTGGAAGGCTTCAACATTGGTAGTAGATGAGCTACTTAATGCTTCTTCTTCTTCAGGGCTAATTGCTAGCTGCAATTGCTTTACTATTTTCTTTGAAACTTCTTGTTGTATTTTAAAGACATCGTTTAAGTTTTCATTGTAATTATCTGCCCAAAGATGGGTGTCTTCAGCATTAATAAGTTGTGCGGTTACCAACACCTTATCGTCTTGCGAACGTACACTTCCTTCCACTATATAAGACACACCCAACTCCTGTGCTATCTCTGGTATGGTCTTCTCATGGTTTTTATATTGCATTACTGAAGTACGCGATATGACCCTTAAATCTTTTATTTTAGAAAGATGTGTAAGTATGTCTTCGGTTACACCAACACAAAACCACTCGGAATCGCCATCTTTTGTTAAGTCATCAAAAGGTAATACTGCAATGGCAAACTGTCCGTCATCTGTTTTTATTAATGTTGTGGTTGTTGGTCTTAACATAGCTACAGTAATAGTTGCTACCAAACCTATTAAAATTAAAATATTTAAGCGTTTGTTGGTAGTAGCAGAAATGGATTGATCTTTACTAACTTTAGCTGTTTTTTTTAAGCCTTCAGGAGTTACCTCATACACCCATGATATGAGTACCCATACAGGGAAACCAATGATCATTAACAGCATTATGGTTTTCATTACCCATTCAGGTGCATCAACACTAGGCAGAACTATGGAGAGTATTTGTACTAAAACCCATGAAACTACTGCATAGGCAATAGCTGCTTTTATTACATTACGTCGTTTTAGTTCATTAAAGAACTTACTCATTGTTAGGAGATTTTTTCAAAAGTAACATAAATAATTGATATTGATTTTTTTGCTTCATAAAATAGAAAAGACCTGTCAGAATTGGACAGGTCTTAAATTTATCTATTATGTGATTTTATAATCTATTCTCCCAAAAAAGGATAACGATAATCTGTAGGTGTTACAAAGGTTTCTTTTATTAGTCGAGGAGATACCCAACGTAATAAGTTTTGAGCAGAACCTGCTTTATCGTTAGTTCCTGAAGCTCTTGCGCCACCAAAAGGTTGTTGACCTACAACTGCTCCGGTTGGTTTGTCATTAATGTAAAAGTTACCAGCACAATTTTGCAATGCTTTAGTAGCTTCCTCAATAGCGTATCTATCTGAAGCAAGAACAGCTCCCGTTAAAGCATAATCGCTTGTTTGGTCAACTAATTTTAAGGTTTCAGAATAGTCGTTTTCATCATACACATAAATAGTAATAACTGGACCAAAAAGCTCGGTACACATGGTTGTGTATTTAGGGTCTTTAGCAAGAATTACTGTTGGTTCGATAAAATAACCTTTGCTTTTATCGTAATTACCACCTATAATAATTTCAGCATCCTTATCAGCTTTGGCTTGATCAATATATTTAGCTAATTTATCAAAAGAGCCTTCGTGTATTACAGCAGTAACAAAGTTGCTCATATCTTCAGGAGAACCCATTTTTATAGAATTTAGATCATCTATAAGTTCTGTTTTTACCTCTTGCCATAAATTGCTTGGTATATAGGCTCTTGAGGCTGCTGAACATTTTTGCCCTTGAAACTCGAAAGCACCACGAATAATGGCTGTAGAAACTTGTTTTGAGTTGGCAGATTTATGTGCAACGATAAAATCTTTTCCACCAGTTTCACCTACAATTCTTGGATAGGTGTTATAATTATGAATATTATTTCCAATCTTTTTCCAAAGTTCTTTAAAGATAAATGTAGAACCTGTAAAATGAAGACCAGAAAAATCTGGACTACTCATAACGGTATCAGTAATCATAACAGGATCACCAAATACCACATTAATAACTCCAGGAGGTACACCAGCTTCTTTAAAAACATCCATAAGTATTTTAGCAGAGTAAATTTGACTATCACTAGGTTTCCAAACTACAACATTTCCCATCATAGCCATACAAGAGGGTAGGTTACCAGCAATTGCAGTAAAGTTAAATGGAGTTACTGCATAGGTAAAACCTTCAAGAGGTCTGTATTCAATTCTGTTCCATGCATCACTTGTGCTTTCAGGTTGTTCAAGGTAAATGTCGGTCATAAACTGAACATTAAAACGCAAGAAATCTATCAATTCACATGCGGCATCAATTTCAGCTTGATGTATGGTTTTAGATTGTGCTATCATTGTAGCAGCATTTATTTTTGCTCTATAAGGACCTGCAATTAATTCGGAAGCCTTTAAAAAAATTCCTGCGCGTTGTTCCCATGGTAATTGAGACCACGATTTTCTAGCTTCTAAAGCTGTAGAAATGGCATCTTCTATATGTGTCTTTTCTGCTAAATGATAGGTTCCCACTATATGCTGGTGATCATGTGGCGGAGACATTGTTCTGGTGTTTCCAGTAGAAATATCTTGTCCATTTATATAAAAGGGCACATCAATCTTGCTATTAAACATGTCTTTATATGCTTTAAGTACAGCTTCACGTTCTGGAGAACCAGGTGCATACGATTTTATAGGTTCGTTTACAGCTATTGGTACGTTGAAAAATCCTTTTCCCATTATTTATTTTTAGTTTAATAATTCGTTAAAATTTGACAGCAAAGTTACAATAATTTTGATGATTTTTTTACTTGAAGGAATGCAAAAACTACCTTAAAATATTAGTTATTTTTTGTAAGTTGCTAAACTGTTTTTAGACTATAATTTTTATGTGTACAGTTACTATAATTCCGAAAGGAAAAAACGACTTTATTTTAACATCTAATCGTGATGAAGCGCCTAATAGGACATCGCTTGCACCAGAAATCTATTCAGTTAAGAATACAACAATGTTATTTCCTAAAGATGAATTGGCTGGAGGCACTTGGATTGGTGTAAGCGATAAAAATCGTTTAATTTGTTTATTAAATGGTGGGTTTATTTGCCATGAACGAAAAGCAGATTATAGAATGAGTCGAGGAGCTGTTGTTAAAGATTTATTAGCTTCAGATGATATAAGGGGGTGCATTGAAGGCTATAATCTTAATAATGTAGAACCTTTTACGCTGGTTATTGCAGATTGGAATATAAAATTAAAATTCTATGAATTGGTTTGGGACGGTACAGAAAAGCACTTTTCAACGTTAC
>CAYQME010000093.1:0-6365 GCA_964418645.1 uncultured Flavobacteriaceae bacterium | reverse complement strand
CTCTCTAACAGTAATTTTAAACCCCGTTGGTCTTCCAATTAATTTATCATCATCTGAAATCGATTTTTGCGTTTTTGCCATACAAATAGCAAAATCATTAAATCCTAATCGATCAATTCTTCGTAAATTTAATTCTGCTTTTTTATCATAAATTACACCATCAGCACCATAAATTTCTCTGGCGATAGTTTCTATCTTTTCCTTAACAGGGCTTTTCCAATCATACAATGGTTTAAACTGGGTAGCTTTATGTTCTACTACATTAACCACGGCCTCAGCGAGTGCTTTGGTACCTTCACCGCCTTTTGCCCAACCTTCAGAGAGTACTGCTTGTACACCTAAATTTTCACAAGCTGATTTCACAAAATTAATTTCTTCATCAGAGTCCGAAATAAAAGAATTAATAGCAACAACGGGTTCTATATTAAACTTTCTAATATTTTCAATATGCTTTTCTAAGTTTTCAAAACCAGTTTTTACAGCTTCTAAATTAGGTGTGTTATAATCTTCTTTTTGAACACCTCCATGATGACGAAGGGCTCTAATAGTTGCAACAAGTACTACAGCCTTAGGGTTTAAACCAGCAAATGCCGATTTAATATTTAAGAATTTTTCGGCACCTAAATCAGCACCAAAACCAGCTTCGGTTACTACATAATTAGATAATGATAAACCCATTTTAGTCGCAATTATAGAATTTGTGCCTTGTGCAATATTAGCAAATGGACCACCATGAATAATGGCGGGATTCTCTTCAAGCGTTTGCACTAGATTAGGCTTTATGGCATCTTTTAATAAAATAGCCATAGCATTTTCAGCTTTTAAATCTCTTGCAAATATTGGTGTATTATCAAATGTAAAACCAATAAATATATTACCTAATCGTTGTTTTAAGTCTTCAAAATCTTTAGCCATACATAAAATAGCCATCACTTCAGAAGCAGGTGTAATATTAAAGCCATCTTCTCTAGGAATACCATTGGCTGTACCACCCAAACCAATAGTTATTTGGCGTAGTGCTCTATCGTTCATGTCGATGACACGTTTCCATAAAATAGTACGAGGATCTATATTTAGATTTTGAGTTTTACTTTGTATATTATTATCAATCAAAGCCGATAATAAGTTGTTTGCTTTTTCTATGGCATTGAAATCTCCCGTAAAATGTAGATTAATATCTTCCATTGGTACCACTTGCGAATAACCACCACCTGCAGCACCACCTTTAATTCCAAAAACAGGTCCTAAAGACGGTTCGCGTAACACAACAGTTGCTTGTTTATTTATTTTGTTCAAGCCTTCAGTTAATCCAATAGAAACCGTAGTTTTTCCTTCGCCTGCTGGCGTCGGTGTTAAAGCAGTAACAAGTATTAAATTGTTTTGTTTAATTTTTTGCTCATCAATTAAATGTAGTGGAAGTTTAGCTTTGTACTTACCATACATTTCTAAATCATCTTCCGTAATATTTAATTTTTTTGCAATATTTTTTATGTGTACTATATCGTTAGTCTGAGCAATTTCAATATCAGATAAATGCGCCATTCTTAGTTAGGTTTAAATTTTAGTGGTTCAATGTAATTAAATTACACATAATAACCATTATCCGTAAAGCTTTTAGTGAGTACTAAAACTTTACGGTTGTAAAAATAATTAAAATGATAATTATGTGGTTCTAACTTTATAAAATATTTTATTTTATAGAACATATGTTCTTTCTGTCGATAATTGTGTAAAAAAGTTTTCTTTTTATATAAATATCCCAATTCTATTGTCAAATCTTAACGTAAATCATATATTTGCTCGTTTTTAAAATAGAATAGATTAAATTATTACATAATGCAAAATAAAGGATTAGTAAAGTTGTTTGCACTGTTATTTGGATTGGTAAGTATATATCAATTATCATTTACTTTTAAAGCAAATCAGATTGATGCAAAGGCAATGGAAATTGCGATTAGTAAAATTCCAGCGACTGATAATGCATACGATGCAAAAAGAAAGTTAGAAGAAGCAAAATACTTAGATTCTATTTCTAATGAAAAAGTATTTGATATTGGAGTTGCAGATTATACTTATAATGAGGTAAAAGATAAAGCCATGAATCTTGGGCTTGACCTTAAAGGAGGAATTAATGTGATTCTTCAAATATCTGTAAAAGATATATTAAAGGGTTTAGCAAACAATAGCAATGACCCTGTTTTTAGAAAAGCGCTAGATGACGCAGAAGAGATTCAAAAGAATAGTCAAAACACCTATTTAGAAGATTTCTTTGTTGCTTTTGATGCAATAAAAGGCGACACAAAATTAGCTTCCCCAGATATTTTTGCAAATAGAACCTTAAGTGAGGAGATTACTTTTGATATGACTGACAATCAGGTACAGCCTATCTTAAAAAGAAAAATTGATGAATCTATCGTTTCGGCTTTTGAAGTATTACGCAAACGTATTGATAAGTTTGGTGTAACCCAACCTAATATACAGCGTATGGGAAAATCTGGGCGAATATTGGTAGAGCTGCCAGGAGCAAAAGATATTGAGCGTGTTAAAGGACTATTACAAAGTACCGCGCAATTAGAGTTTTGGGACGCTTATAAAGCTGAAGAGTTAGGTGGATTCTTAAATCAAGCCAATGAAACTTTAAAAGGACTTGTTAATGTTAAGCCCACCACGAATACTGAAGATGATGTTGAGTCTCAAGATTCTGAAGACAGCCAAATAGATGAATTATTGGGTGAAACATCAACTGATTCAACAAGCGTAGATAATAAATTAGGACCATTATTTGATTTAATACTAGCTCCTGGTCAACAAGGACAACCAGTTTTAGCTACGTTTAATGCTAAGGATAAACAAACGGTTTTAGATTATTTAAATAAACCTGAAGTTAGAAGTTTATTACCAGCAGAACTACGTTATGTAAAATTTGCTTGGGGAATTCAACCTAAAGGAAGTGAACTTGTGGAGTTGTATGCATTAAAAGGAAATAGAGATAATACGCCGGAATTAAGTGGTGCAGTTATAGTAGATGCGCGTCAATCGTATTCTCCAAATAGTAAGCCAACCGTAACCATGCAAATGAATGGTAAAGGAGCTAAGATTTGGGAGGCAATGACAGGAAGAGCATTTACTCAGGGAAGTCAGATTGCGATAGTTTTAGATGATATTGTATATTCCGCTCCAGGAGTGTCTACAGGAGCTATTTCCGGTGGAAACTCAGAGATATCAGGATCTTTTACATTAAATGAAGCTGTGGATTTAGCAAACGTATTACGTGCAGGTAAATTACCTGCATCTGCAGATATTGTTCAAGCAGACGAGGTTGGACCATCATTAGGTCAAGAAGCTATTGATAGTGGAATGAAGTCGTTCTTAATAGCATTAGCATTAGTTTTAATATGGATGCTTTTTTATTATGGTAAAGCAGGTATCTATTCAGATATTGCTTTAATGTTGAATATCCTTTTAATCTTTGGTGTTTTATCAGGTTTGGGAGCCGTTTTAACGCTCCCTGGAATTGCAGGTATTGTATTAACGATAGGTATTGCAGTTGATGCTAACGTACTTATTTATGAACGTATTCGCGAAGAACTAACTAAAGGTAAAGGACAAAAAGAAGCTGTTAAGGATGGATTTAGTAACGCCTTGTCTTCCATTTTAGATGCCAATATTACAACAGGATTAACGGCTTTAATTTTATTCATATTTGGTACAGGACCAATTAAAGGATTTGCAACAACATTATTAATTGGTATTGTTACCTCATTATTTACAGCCATATTTATTTCACGATTATTGATAGATTGGGATGCGAACAGAGGAGGGAAATTAAACTTTGCTACATCTATTACTAAAGGTTTATTTAGAAATATCAATATAGATTTCTTGAGAAAACGTAAAATAGCATATATAGTTTCAGGGATTATTATTATTGGTGGACTAACGTCGTTATTTACAACTGGCTTGGATCAAGGTATTGATTTTGTTGGAGGGAGAACATACCAGGTACGTTTTGCACAAGATGTAAATACGGAGGAAGTAAAGACTGCTGTTCATGCTGTTTTTGAAAGTGCTGAAGTAAAAACTATTGGTAGTGCAAATCAATTAAAAATTTCTACAAAATATAAAGTTGATGATAATTCGGCCGAAGCAGATGAAGAAGTACAAAGTAAATTGTTTGAATCTTTAAAACCATTCCTTCCAGATGGTATAACTTATGACGAATTTAAAGTAGGTTCTGGAAATAAAAAGATTGGTAAAATGTATTCTGGTAAAGTGAGCCCAACAATTGCAGATGATATTAAAAAATCTTCAGTTTGGGCAGTTTTAGGTTCGCTTGTAGTGGTGTTCTTATATATCTTATTACGTTTTAAAAAATGGCAATTCTCCCTAGGAGCTGTTGTTGCTGTATTTCATGATGTATTAATTGTATTAGGAATATATTCTATTATTTGGAAATATATGCCTTTTGATATGGAAATTGACCAAGCCTTTATTGCAGCTATTTTAACAGTTATTGGATATTCTTTAAATGATACTGTGGTGGTATTTGATAGGATTAGAGAATTCCTTAATGAGCATACAAGTTGGGAATTTGGCAGAACAGTAAATTCGGCTTTAAATACAACATTAAGTAGAACCTTAAATACATCACTAACAACATTAGTTGTTTTATTAGCAATGTTTGTTTTTGGTGCAGACTCGCTTAGAGATTTATTATTTGCTTTAATAGTTGGTGTGGTTGTCGGTACCTACTCTTCAGTATTTATTGCAACTCCTATTATGTTTGATACGGTTAATAAGCTAGGAGATAAGAAAAAAGACTAGAACTTAGTCTCAATACTATATTTTGAAAACCTTTCTGTTTAAACAGAAAGGTTTTTTTTGTTGAAAAAAAATGTAACTTTCTGAAAAATATATTTCCCATGAAAGTATTATATGTAGTCTTGTTTTTTATGTTGTTCGGTATGAGTTGTAAACAGAGTATTGAGAAAAACTTGCCAAAAGAAAATATTAAAATAAGACCAGTACACGATACTATAGGATTTGCACAATACAGCTGGCAAATGGACTCCATATATAGTAGGTTACATATTAGGGATAATCCCAATAATTTGAACTGGAAAGCTGCTATAAGTCCACACGACGATTATAAATATGCTGGTAAATTATATTATGAATCTTTAAAAGGCATTAATGCACCACATATTATTTTAATTGGTGTTGCACATCGCGCACGAAATTTTAATTTACAGGATAAAATAATCTTTGGAAACTATACACATTGGCAATCGCCTTATGATACGCTTAAGGTATCTTCAATTAATACAGAGATTATGAAAAAGTTGCCTACTAAAGATTTTATGGTTCATGATAGTATGCAAGTTTTAGAACATTCTTTAGAAGCAATCATTCCTTTTCTGCATAAAAAAAACCGTAATGTTGAAATAGTTCCTATTCTTGTCCCTTATATTAATTATCCAACTATTGATAGAATTAGTAGTGATTTATCTCAAGTTGTTAATACAATTTTACACGAGAAACATTGGGAATATGGTAAGGACTTAGCCATAGTAATCTCAAATGATGCTGTGCATTATGGCGATGACCAATGGAGTGCTAATTTGGCGCCTTTTGGTACAGACGATGAAGGCACAAAAAAAGCAAGACAACAAGATTTGGAAATTATTAATACCTGTCTAACTCAAGAGTTAAGCAATGATAAAATAAAAAAGTTCACCGAATATACGGTCGAAAAAGATGATTATAAAGAATATAAATGGGTTTGGTGTGGACGGTACTCTGTACCTTTTGGATTAGCATTCGCAAATAAGCTTAACGTATTAGTAAACAATAAAGTTTTAACAGGAACATTTATAGACTATCAATCTAGTATTGACCATGAATTGATTGCTGTTGAAGATTTAGGAATGGGAACTACAGCTATTGCAACACAACGACATTGGGTAGCTTATTCCAGTATAAAATATGAATAACTAATCTTTTGTAAATGTCATATTATCACCAATTGTAATAGACCATTGCTGTGATAACCCTCCATTAATTTCTAGCACGTATTGTGCAGGAACTCCTGAAGGTAATGAAGTTTCATCCAAAGGTTTTGCATTTTCTTGGATACTTACAATCACATTATCTTTATCAAGATATATAATGTCTAGAGGAATATAAGTATTCTTCATGTAAAATGCGCGCATTCTCATATCGGGGAAAATAAACAACATAGCTCTATTATTTGCCATAGACTTACGATGCATTAATCCAGTTTGTGTTTCATATTCATCATCTGCAATCTCTATGTCAAATGTTGCAATTAAAGAATCAGAAGTAGATTTAAATAAACTGAGTTC
>CAYQME010000092.1:0-6632 GCA_964418645.1 uncultured Flavobacteriaceae bacterium | reverse complement strand
TAAATTATCTGACATATATAATATACCTCAAGAAAAAATTGCCGAAATTACCACACTAAATTCAAAAGCCATTTTTAACGTTTAGTAATGAGTAAACCAAAAACACTATTAATATATACAGGCGGAACTATAGGGATGATAAAAGATTCCGAAACAGGAGTGTTACGTTCTTTTGACTTTGATAATTTACTGGTTAGAATTCCAGAGCTTAAGCTATTAGATTGCTCAATAGAAACAGTGTCATTTAAGAATCCAATTGATTCCTCCAATATAAATCCTGAATATTGGGTTCAAATTGCTGAAATAATCGAGGAAAACTATACAAATTGTGACGGTTTTGTGGTGTTACATGGTAGTGATACTATGAGTTATTCAGCTTCTGCCTTAAGCTTTATGTTGGAAAATATTGCAAAACCAGTCATTTTTACAGGATCTCAATTACCAATAGGAGATTTACGTACAGATGCTAAAGAAAATTTAATTACATCCATACAAGTAGCTTCTCTTCAAGAAAAAGGAAAGCCTAAAATTAAAGAAGTATGTCTTTATTTTGAATACAAATTATATAGAGGCAATCGCACAACTAAAATAAATGCTGAGCATTTTGAAGCTTTCGCGTCTTTAAATTATCCTGACTTAGCGGAATCTGGAGTGCATCTTAAAATTAATAAGGAGCATTTATTTAAGCCCGACCCAAGAAAGAGGCTAAAAATTCACAAGGCATTAGATATAAACATAGCAGTAATTAAATTATTCCCAGGAATTTCACCAATACTGTTATCATCAATTTTTGATACCTCAGGATTAAGAGGTGTAATTCTGGAAACTTATGGCGCAGGAAACACAACCAGTAGCAAATGGTTTATAGATGTATTAAAAGCAGCCATTAAAAAAGGTGTACATATTATTAATGTTACACAATGTTCCGGAGGAAGTGTTATAATGGGACAGTACGAAACCAGTATACAATTAAAAAAGATTGGTGTTATCTCAGGAAGGGATATGACAACTGAAACCGCTGTTACAAAATTAATGTACTTGTTAAGTAAGAATTTAAAGGCAAAAGATTTTAAAATTCTTTTTGAAAGGTCATTAAGAGGAGAGATGACGCAAAATTAACAAGCAAAGTTTTAAGGTTTAAACTTTTTTTTGTTATTTGAGCCGCTGTAACTAAAAATTAAAATTTTAGAGAGGTGGCCGAGTGGTCGAAGGCGCACGCCTGGAAAGTGTGTATACGCCAAAAGCGTATCGAGGGTTCGAATCCCTTCCTCTCTGCAAAAGAGAGTATTGAGATTTTCTTAGGTGAATACCGTATACTCTGTTGAAAATTTAATTTGTTAATTACAATTTTTTTATATCTTTAACGCTTTAACTAATAAAATTAAGATCAAGAACAATGAAAAGATTATTTTCTATTCTAGCTATCGCAGGTATTATGGCATTCGGAACTGTAAATGCGAATACAAATGCGAACACAATCACAACTGCTAATACAGTTGTAAGTTCAACTCAAGATGATGCCGCTCCTGCTGAAGAAGTTAGCTTTCACCAAAACTTAAAAAAGAGATTTATTGAAGGTGGTCCAGGATTTATGGGCATTGTATTATTATGTTTAATTCTTGGATTAGCAATTGCTATAGAAAGAATTATCTTTTTAAACCTTTCTACGACAAACACTAAAAAATTAACACAAAGTGTGGAAGATGCACTTGCTTCTGGAGGTGTTGAAGCTGCAAAAGAAGTTTGTAGAGACACCAAAGGGCCTGTAGCATCCATATTTTATCAAGGATTAGATAGAGTAGATGAAGGCTTGGAACAAGTTGAAAAAGCTGTTGTGAGTTATGGTGGTGTACAAATGGGACAATTAGAAAAAAACGTGTCTTGGGTTTCGTTATTTATTGCCTTAGCACCAATGCTTGGTTTCATGGGAACCGTAATTGGTATGATTGATGCGTTCGATAAAATTGAAGCGGCCGGAGATATGAATCCTTCATTAGTTGCAGGAGGTATTAAAATAGCACTTTTAACTACGGTATTTGGATTAGTAGTAGCTATTATCCTTCAAGTGTTTTATAACTATATTATTGCAAAAATTGATAGTATTGTAAACGATATGGAAGATGCATCTATTACATTGATGGACTTATTAATAAGACACAAAAAGTAATAACCTTTAAAATCATATATTATTATGAATTTACATAAAATTTTAAAGATAATTGCGGCTGTATTAAGCTTAGTCGGCGCAGTGCTTTTAGCAATGATTATGTCCTCAGGAGATGATGCTATTGAAGCAGCATATTTATCTGGAGGTGACACAGCTACAGTAGATAACATGATTTATGTATCTTATGTTATTTTTCTTTTGGTGTTAGCATTTGTTGTGATTTTTGTAGTCAAAAATTTATTTTCAAATACAGGATCACTTAAAAGTACATTAATGGGAGCAGGAGCTTTTGTAGCCGTACTAGTAATAGCATATCTTCTTTCAGGTGGAGATACCACAGAATATTTAGACCAAGGTGTTCCAGTATCCGAAGGAACATCGCAATTGGTTGGAGCGGGAATCGTATCGTTTTACATATTTGGGGCTCTAGCTATATTTTCAATATTTTTCTCAGGAATTAAAAAATTAACTAAGTAATTATGGCAAAGCGAGCAGCACCAGAAGTAAATGCAGGCTCTATGGCCGACATTGCTTTTTTATTACTAATATTTTTCCTAGTAACTACTACTATGGAAAAAGATTCTGGAATAAATAGAAAGCTTCCTCCAATGGAAGATTCTGAAGAAGATGTAATCATTAAACAAAAAAATATCTTTACTGTATTATTAAATGGTAGAGATCAATTACTTGTTGAAGATGAAATTATGGAGCTTAAAGACTTAAGAGCAGCCGCTGTTGAGTTTTTAGATAATGGAGGCGGTACAGATGCCGACGGGAATAAGTGTGATTATTGTCATGGTAAAAAAGATCCAAGTTCATCAGATCACCCAGACAAAGCCATTATTTCTTTAAAGAATGAGCGTCAAACATCTTATGGACAATATATTTCTGTTCAAAATGAATTGGTTGCCGCCTATAATGTGTTAAGAAACAGAAGAGCACTTGAAATAGGACCAAGAAAAGGTTTTGCAGATATGAATTTTATTGAGATGCAAAAAAACTATAAAGATGTAAATTGGGTTGGAAATAAAGAAAAGCTGAAAGAAGTGATATCTCAAATAAAAAAAGAATATCCTCAAAAACTTTCAGAAGTTCAATAATAATTTAGAATTTAATACAGTTATAAGAATATGTCTAAATTTAAAAAGAAAAAAGATGGCGGTTTGCCAGCAATTAATACAGCATCTTTACCAGATATTGTATTTATGCTATTGTTCTTCTTTATGGTAGCTACGGTAATGAGAGACAATTCTCTTATGATTGAAAACGGTTTGCCTTCAGCTTCAGAAGTTGAAAAGCTAGAAAAGAAGAACTTGGTAATGTATATTTATGTTGGAAAACCTAGCTCACAGTATAAAAAGAAATACGGTACTGAAGCGAGAATACAACTTAACGATAAATTTGCTGAGGTAGGAGATATAGCTGCTTTTATTGCTTCTGAAAGAGCAACTAAAAGAGAAATAGAAATTCCATATTTAACAACATCTCTAAAAGTAGATAAGAAAGCAAATATGGGATTAATTGGAGACATTAAGCAAGAACTTAGAAAAGTAAATGCCTTAAAAATAAATTATGCTTCTATAAAAGGAGACGTGTCTCGAAATAAACAATAAGAAATTAAGTTTATATAAATACAAAAGGCATTCTTAATAGGATGCCTTTTGTATTTAGTACTATTTTTTACATTATTAAACAAACAGTAATAAAAATGAATACTGTTGTATGAAATCTTTTTTAGTTTTTTTTATAGCATTAATATGTTGTCAATTCGCATTTGGTCAAGAAAGGCAAACCAAAAGTGTGGATTCATTGTATAAAGAAGATCAATTTTATTTTGGATTAACGTATAATGCATTGGTAAATATGCCTCAAGGCATGTCGCAAAATGGATTTTCAAGCGGGTTTCACCTTGGGTTTATTAAGGATATACCTATTAACAAAAAAAGAAATTGGGCATTAGGAATAGGCCTAGGTTTTTCCACAAATACAGTAAACCATAATTTATTAATAACTAAGGAAGCACAAGGCAATTATAATTATGAGTTGCTAGAGAACTCACAGTTTACTAAAAACAAATTTTCAAGGCAGCTCATTGAAATTCCCTTTGAGTTGAGATGGCGCACATCTACACCTGTATCATATAAATTCTGGAGAGTTTATTCTGGATTTAAACTTGGTTATGTATTTGCTTCAAAGATAAGGTTTACGAGTTCTTCCGAGGATATTAAACAAACAAATATTGAAAATTTTGATAAAATCCAGTATGGATTATCTCTAGCTATAGGATATAATACATGGAACGTATATGTGTATTATGCTCTTAACCCTATTTTTAAAAAAGAGGCTAAGCTTAATGGAGAATCGATAGATATTAGAGCTGTTAAAATTGGCCTGATGTTTTATATTTTATGATTACTTCATTTTATTATAACCAATAATTAAGCATTAATAACTGAGGAATTAAACCTACAAAAAAGCCAATTTTAAGCTCAATATTTGTATGTGCTTTTAAGTGAAGTCTTGATGTTGCAATAGCACCGATAATAATACTAAATAAAGCTATAGTGCCATTAATATTGATGCTATAATGTATACTTATTGCTATTAAAAAAAAGAATATACCTCCTGATGCAATCATATGTATACTAGCCTTAAATTTTAAAATGGCTAACATTAAACAAGTAAGTGTTGAGAGTAATATACCAATAAAGAAAAAATAAAGTTCAATAAACTCATTTTGAGGTAATATGCGTTGTGTTACAATAAAGATAATTAAGCTATTTATCACTAAAGGTAAAATGCGTTCTTTGGTAGATTTAAGTTGTGCCGAATTTACTTTTTGTAAAGTCTTTAATAAAAAATAAAGTAATATAGGGAGTAGAATAGTAAGCAAGCTTAATGAAAACAGTTTTGCTTTTACAATAGGTAGAGGAATATATTTAGGTGACTTATAAAAATAAAAAGCAACTCCAAAAAAAGGCATGAAAATTGGATGAAAAATATATGATATACTTTTTAAAATAGTGTTCACTTTAAATTTGTTTTCTAAGTCTTGCCACCGGAATATCTAATTGTTCTCTATACTTGGCAACTGTACGTCTGGCAATGGGGTAACCTTTTTCTTTTAGGAGTTTTGCTAATTTTTCATCGGTAAGAGGCTTTTCCTTGTTTTCATCTTCTATAACAGTCTCTAAAATTTTCTTAATCTCTCGAGTCGATACGTCTTCACCTTGATCATTTTTCATAGACTCACTAAAGAATTCTTTAATTAATTTTGTGCCATAAGGTGTATCAACATATTTGCTATTTGCAACACGAGATACAGTAGATATGTCCATGCCAATTTCGTCTGCAATATCTTTAAGGATCATAGGTTTTAATTTACGTTCATCTCCCGATAAAAAATAATCTTTTTGATAATGCATAATGGCACTCATGGTTACAAATAGTGTTTGCTGGCGTTGTCTTATAGCCTCAATAAACCATTTGGCGGCATCTAGTTTTTGTTTTATAAATAATACAGCATCTTTTTGTGATTTTGACTTGTCCTTCGACTCTTTGTAGCCTTTAAGCATGTTATTGTACTCACGAGAGACGTGAAGTTCTGGTGCATTTCTTCCATTAAGCGTTAACTCTAATTCGCCATCTTTTATTCTGATGGTAAAATCAGGAACTACATGTTCAACAATTCGAGTATTTCCTGAAAAAGATCCTCCAGGTTTTGGGTTTAAATGCTCTATTTCTAAAATAGCTTCTTTAAGCTCTTCCTCAGAAATGTTGAATTTTTGTAATAGTTTTTTATAATGCTTTTTAGAAAACTGGTCAAAAGCCTTGTCAATAATTTGAGTAGCGAACTCAACACTTGGAGTTTTTGATTTACGCTGTAATTGAATTAATAAACATTCCTGTAAATTACGAGCGCCAACTCCAGCAGGATCTAATTCTTGAACAATTTTTAAAATACATTCTATCTTGTCTTCGGTGGTGTATACATTTTGAGTAAAAGCAAGATCGTCTAAAATATCCGCTATAGATCTACGTATATAACCACTACTATCGACACTACCAACAAGAAATTCAGCGATTTTATAACCTTCTTCGTCTAATGTAAAGGTGTTTAATTGATTAATTAAATGTTGTGTAAAAGATATTCCGGAAGCGTATGGAATACTTTTTTCTTCATCATCCACACTGTAATTATTGGCTTGCATCCTATAATCAGGAATTTCATCATCACTTAAATATTCATCTACATTAATGTCTTCAGCATTAATGGAATCATTGTCGTTAAAATCGTCTTGATTATCAAAATTATCTTCAAACTCTTCTTTATCTTTACCGCTTTCTAAAGCTGGATTTTCTTCCAGTTCTTGTTTAAGACGTTGCTCAAAAGCTTGTGTAGGTAGTTGAATTAACTTCATCAACTGGATTTGTTGAGGTGATAATTTTTGAGATAATTTGAATT
>CAYQME010000091.1:2937-7117 GCA_964418645.1 uncultured Flavobacteriaceae bacterium | reverse complement strand
ATGAAAAAAAACTGGCCACTTTGGGAAGTATTTGTAAGAAGTAAAAATGGATTAGAACATCGTCATTTTGGGAGCCTCCATGCTGCAGATGCAGAAATGGCACTTGAGAATGCTCGAGATGTCTATACAAGGAGAAATGAAGGCGTTAGTATTTGGGTTGTAGAATCTAAACATATCACTGCATCAAATCCAAATAATAATGGCGAATTATTTGAGCCTGCTCAAGATAAAGTATATCGCCATCCAACGTTTTACGATTTACCAGATGAAATAAAACATATGTGATGAAAGAAAATCTTTATAAATACATACTTGGTATAGCAGATAACACACTCATTCTAGGACAACGTCTCGGTGAGTTATGTGGTCATGGTCCAAGTTTAGAAACAGATATTGCTTGTACAAACATCTCATTGGATATGTTAGGACAAGCACGTAATTATTATCAATATGCTGCAAAAGTAAAAGGAGAGAACTATACTGAAGACGACATTGCTTTTTTAAGAAAAGAAAAAGAATACTTAAATGTATTATTAGTAGAGCAACCAAATATAGATTTCGCTTATATAATTACAAGACAGTTTTTATTTGATGTATATCACTTATTGTTTCTAAATAATCTTAAAAACAGTAAAGACTTAACATTATCAGCTATAGCAAAAAAGTCTATTAAAGAGGTGAGTTATCATTATCGCTTTTCTTCTGATTGGATAAAACGCCTTGGTGATGGTACAGATGAAAGCCACCAAAGAACACAAAATGCCATAAATGATTTATGGACACATACTGATGAATTGTTTCATCAAACAGAATCAGATAAATCAATGATTGCTGAAGGAATTGGTGTAGATACTTTAAAATTGAAAGAAGAATATTATAAAAGAGTAAACGAAATTTTACAAGAAGCAACAATGATAATTCCCGAATATAAATATTTTCAAAAAGGAGGGAAACAAGGTATCCATACGGAACACATGGGATATATTTTAGCCGAATTACAATATATGCAACGAGCATATCCAGACATGTCTTGGTAAATAATGGATGAGCTAATGATAGAACATGCTGACTTAGATACAGAATTAATTCCAATTCTCGATCAAGTATCTGATCCTGAAATTCCTGTGTTGACTATTCTTGATATGGGAGTAGTTCGCTATGCAAAGCTTGTTGGTGATTTAGTGCTAATCAAAATAACACCAACCTATAGTGGATGTCCAGCAATGGACGTTATTGGAGATGATATTACAGCGGCTTTTAAAAAAGCAGGATATGAGGTAAATATTGATTTGGTACTAACTCCAGCTTGGACAACCGATTGGATTTCTGAAGAAGGTAGAGATGCACTTGAAAAATATGGTATTGCAGCACCTTTGGATGCAATAGCTGATAAAGAAGTATTATTAGGAGGCAAAAAATTAGTAAAATGCACCAATTGCGGTTCATTAAATACGGAATTAGTGAGTCAGTTTGGGTCAACTGCATGTAAAGCGTTGTTTAAATGTGATGATTGTCAAGAACCGTTTGATTACTTCAAGTGTTTGAAGTAATCAATTCCTGCGAAAGCAGGAATTTTTGATAAGAAAGTAAAGTTTAATTAAAAAGATTTCCATTTTCATGGGAATAAAGGTATGAGTAAAAACGAATTATTTAAAGGACTTCGAACTACTGTTTATAAAGTATCAAACTTGTCCGAAGCTAAAGATTGGTATTCCAAAGCTTTCAAAACAGAACCATATTTTGACGAAGCTTATTATGTAGGTTTTAATATTATGGGTTATGAACTTGGTTTATTACCTGTAGAAGAAGAAAACCAGAAAAGAGGAGATAATACATTGTCATATTGGGGAGTTGAGAACATTCAAGAAGTATTCGATTATTTGTTAAAGTTAGGAGCAGAAGTGCATGAAGAACCAATGAATGTTGGAGGAGAATTAATGACAGCAAGTGTTCTCGATCCTTGGAAAAATGAAATTGGAATTATTTTTAATCCATATTTTAAATTACCAGAATAATTTATGAGTTCAATTCTATTAAAAATTAAGAAGAATATTGCGTTTATAACACTGAATAGACCAGAAGTTTTTAACAGCTTTAATAGAGAAATGGCTTTGCGATTACAAGACATTTTAGATGCTTGTGAAATTAATGATGAGGTTAGAGCGGTTGTTTTAAGTGGAAATGGAAAAGCTTTTTGTGCTGGACAAGATTTAAAAGAAATTACCAACCCTGAATTAAATCCTGGTTTTAAAAAAATATTGGAAGAACATTATAATCCAATTATTTTAAAGATTCGAAATATTGAAAAGCCAATTATTGCAGCTGTCAATGGAGTAGCTGCAGGAGCTGGAGCAAATATAGCTTTAGCTTGTGATATTGTGGTAGCTGATAAAAATGCAAGTTTTATTCAGGCATTTAGTAAGATTGGATTAATACCAGATAGTGCCGGAACTTTCTTTTTGCCAAGACTTGTCGGATTTCAAAAAGCATCTGCTTTAGCAATGCTAGGAGATAAAGTTAGTGCAGAAGAAGCCGAACGTTTAGGCATGATTTATAAATATGTTCCTACAGAAGAATTCCAAGAAACGATTCAAAAATTAGCTTTAAAAACTGCGAAAATGCCAACTAAAGCTTTAGGATTAATTAAAAAGACTTTCAATCAATCTTTAGTAAATAATTTAGAAGAGCAACTCGATTTAGAAGCCAAACATCAAATTGAAGCTGCAGAAACAGAAGATTTTGATGAAGGTGTCACAGCGTTTATCGAAAAACGTAAGCCAAATTTTAAAGGAAGATAATGAATAAAGAATCTTTGATAAAAGTACATAATAGTGTGAAACCTTATATTCACAAAACGCCTGTGCTTACATCAGAGTTAATTAATGAAATATGTAGTTGCAAAGTGTATTTTAAGTGTGAAAATTTTCAAAAAATGGGAGCCTTTAAAATGCGAGGAGCAACAAATGCTATTTTAAATTTAACAGATGAGCAACGTAATAAAGGTGTTGTAACTCATTCATCAGGTAATTTTGCACAAGCACTGTCATTAGCTGCAATAAAGAATAATGTTAAAGCTTTTATTGTAATGCCTGAAAATGCACCTCAAGTCAAAAAGAATGCTGTGAAAACTTATGAAGGCGAAATCATTGAATGTGATTCTAACCCAATTGCAAGAGAAGAAATGGCAGAAAAAGTTAGAATTGAAAAAGAAGCTACTTTTATTCACCCATCAAATGATGATGATGTGATTCATGGACAAGGTACAGCTGCTATAGAATTATTAGAAGATTATCCACAATTAGATTATATCTTTACACCTGTTGGTGGTGGAGGTTTGATTGCAGGAACTGCTTTAGTTGCAAAATATTTTTCTAATAAGTGCAAAGTTATTGGAGGTGAACCTAAAAATGTGGATGACGCGTATCGTTCATTGCAAAGCGGGAAAATAGAATTTAACGTAAGCACAAATACGATAGCAGATGGATTGAGAACTTTTTTAGGAGACCGAAATTTTCCTATTATTAAAGAAGGTGTTGAAAAAATAATTAGAGTTGAAGAAGAAGAAATTATAAATGCTATGAAACTGATTTGGGAACGGATGAAAATAATCATCGAACCATCAAGTGCAGTGGCTTTTGCAGCATTGCTAAAAAATAAAGATGATTATAAAAACAAAGAAGTCGGAATTATTATTTCCGGCGGAAATGTAGATGTAACCAATCTGCCATTTTAATTAAATGTCACCCTGAGCGCAGTCGAAGGGTCTCATTATTAAAGTTGTATAATAGAGTTTCTGAAAAATGAAACAGTAATTATTTAATTTAAAATATGAACTTTATTGATGAATGAATATAAACTTTTATTAGGAATTATATTAGTTGTTTTATCAGGATTATATTTAATATATACCATTAGGAGTGGGATGAAAGATAAAAATTATAGTTGGATGACATATTCATATGATGTAAAAATTGTTGTTGGGACTTTAGCGTTTTTTGTAATAGGTATTATACTGATTTACAGAGGATTTAAAAACATTTGAATTTAAATATAAAATACAGCAACGTGTTATGATTATTGTTTTATAATAGATTTTTTGGTTTCTTTTCTCATCTATAGAAAAAGTATAAAATAAAATAAAAATATGAATGTAGGAATTATCGGTTCTGGAACAATGGGA
>CAYQME010000091.1:0-2837 GCA_964418645.1 uncultured Flavobacteriaceae bacterium | reverse complement strand
GAGTTAGAAACATATGTGTCTGATGAAACAATCATAGCATCAAATACATCATCTTTATCCATTGCTTCCATTGCTTCTTCGCTGCAAAAACCAGAGCGTTGTGTTGGAATTCATTTTTTCAATCCTGCACCATTAATGGATTTGGTTGAGGTCATTCCAGCAATCCAGACCTCTAAAACAGTATTTAAAAAAGCAGTTTCAACTATTGAAAGTTGGAATAAAACTGTTGCTGTTGCTAAAGATACACCTGGTTTTATTGTAAATCGTGTGGCAAGGCCATATTATGGTGAGTCGCTTCGTATTTATGAAGAAGGTATTGCAGATTTTGCTACAATTGACAATGCATTGAGAACTGTTGGAGATTTCAGAATGGGACCTTTTGAGCTGATGGATTTTATTGGTAATGATATTAATTATACAGTGACCAAAACAGTGTTTAAAACCTTTTATTACGACTCAAGATTCAGACCATCATTCACGCAACAAAGATTAGCAGAAGCAGGATATTTAGGACGAAAAGCCGGAAAGGGTTATTATGATTATGACCAAAATGGGCGTGTCATTCAGAGCAATAGCGAAGAATCTAATGATGAAAAGTTAGCACAAGAGATATTTGAAAGAGTTTTAGTAATGCTCATAAATGAAGCCGCTGATGCATTGTTTTTAAATATAGCTACTTCTGAAGACATTGACAAAGCTATGACAAAAGGTGTCAATTATCCAAAAGGATTATTAGCTTGGGCAGATGAAAAAGGAATCGATTGGTGTATAAAAAGAATAGATAAATTATATGAAGAGTACCATGAAGAAAGATATAGATGTAGTCCATTATTGCGTAAAATGAAAAGAGAGAAAAAGAAGTTTTTTAGTTAAAACGTCATTCCGAACGAAGTGAAGGAATCTCATGATGAGATTGCCACATCATTTCTTTCCTCGCAATGACAAATAAAAGCAGTATGTCACCTTGAGCGTAGTCGAAAGGTCTCACAATAAAACTAAAATAAAAACACTTTTTTGCAAATATTAAATATGAGAGGAGAATTAATCCCACATAAAATGTTAAGTCTTGATGCTTTTAGCACATGGTTAGGTATAAAAATATTAGAATGCGAACTAGGTAGGTGTAGAGTTGCTATGACAGTAAGAAAAGAAATGCTCAATAGTATGTTTAAAGCACATGGAGCTATTAGTTATGCATTAGCAGACACAGCTTTTGGATTTGCAGCTAATACTCATGGTAAGTTTGCAGTTTCAATTGAAACATCGATAAACCATATTGAAGCATTAAATGAGGGCGATTATTTAGTAGCAGAATCGGTTATAGAAAAAGTAAATAATAAATTAGGTTTCAATATTATTGAAGTTAAACGAGGAGAAGAATTGGTAGCACTATTTAAAGGGATAGTTTACAGAACTTCTAAAGAATGGGAAGAATAAAGATGAAAGAAGCATATATAATTGACGGAATTAGGACTCCAATAGGAAATTATAAAGGAACTTTATCAGCTGTTCGTACAGACGATTTAGCCGCTTTAGTGATTAAAGAATTGGTTGATAGAAACCCATCAATTCCAAAAGAAGCTTATGACGATGTTATTTTAGGTTGCGCAAATCAAGCTGGAGAAGATAATCGAAATGTAGCACGAATGGCTTTATTGTTGGCAGGATTACCTTTTTCAGTTCCAGGAGAAACAGTCAATCGTTTATGTAGTTCTGGATTGTCAGCTATTATTCATGCTAATAGAGCTATAAAAGCAGGCGATGGTGATATATTTGTTTCAGGCGGAGTTGAGAATATGACACGTGGACCATACGTCATTGCAAAACCATCGAGTGCATTTGGTAACGATTCTAAAATGTATGATTCTAGTTTTGGTTGGCGTTTTATTAACCCAAAAATGCATGACATGTATGGAACAGATAGTATGGGAAATACTGCTGAAAATTTAGTAGAAAAGTATAATATTTCTCGAGAAGATCAAGATGCATTTGCGTATTGGAGCCAGATGAAAGCATCAAAAGCTCAAGAAAATGGTCGTTTAGCTAAAGAAATTATCCCTGTTGAAATTCCTCAACGTAAAAAAGACCCAATCACTTTTTCAAAAGATGAATTTGTAAAACCAAATACAACAAGAGAGGTTTTATCAAAGTTACGTCCAGCTTTCAAAAAAGAAGGTGGAAGTGTCACTGCAGGAAATTCTTCAGGATTAAATGATGGTGCAGCAGCGACTATTATTGCCTCAGAAGATGCTGTAAAAAAGTATAACCTTAAACCCTTGGCTAGAATAGTTAGTTCGGCAGTTGTAGGAGTAGAACCGCGACTAATGGGGATAGGTCCAGTGAAAGCCTCAAATAAAGCATTAGCAAAAGCTGGATTAACAATGAATGATATGAGTGTCATTGAGCTTAATGAAGCTTTTGCAGCTCAGGCATTGGCTTGTACAAAAGCTTGGGGAATAGCAGATAATGATCCAAGATTAAACCCAAATGGAGGTGCCATTGCTATTGGTCATCCACTCGGAGTTACTGGGGCAAGAATAGCCTATTCAGCTGCTTTGGAGTTACAAGAGCAACAAAAACAATATGCCTTAATAACCATGTGTATTGGTGTTGGCCAAGGGTATGCAGCAATAATTGAACGAATTCCTGCGGAGGCAGGAATCTCATAATAAAAAAAATGAACGCAAGCTGGTCGGATTTATGTGTGAATTGGAATATAGATCGAAGAATACAGAGAAGTAATAAATAATAAGATACTTGCTTTCGCAGGCATGAGTATGAAAATATTAGTCATAGGAGGAAACGGAACCATTGGTAAAAAAGTCACTGAAAGGCTA
>CAYQME010000090.1:0-7232 GCA_964418645.1 uncultured Flavobacteriaceae bacterium | reverse complement strand
CTAAGGGTAAAAGAAGGGGATACTATGAACAGTCAGTAAATTTAAACAGGAATGAGAATCTGTTGGTAGAGCCTATTAAGATTATTTATAATGTACCAAATAAGTAGTATGTTTGTTGATACAAAAGTCAATCAAATGAAAAAGGTATTAATAGGATTTATAGCAATAGGATTACTAACTTTTGTTGGGTGCTCTTCACACAAACCGTCTCAATCTGAAATCGAAGAGGGTATCTTAAATAGCTTTAATGTTTCGGAAATTATCTTAAAAGATAATTCATCACTTTCAGTTACAGAATTTGAAAAAATAAGCAATCGTTTAACCCTGTTTAAAAATAAAGAATTTAATAAAGAATTAATTTACAATTGGTTGAATCAAGTTAAAAATGAAATAACCCAATCAGATTTGGTTAATTTAGCAAATAGCCATAATAAATCTCTGTTTGTTAGTCTTGGAAACCTTTTAGTCTTAGAGGATTTAGTTGGTGAATATGAAAAACTGGTTATAAAGTATAATATAAATGATAAAATTGAAAATGCTCCTGAAAAACTTAAATTAAGTATTGTTAATCAGTTGCAAATGAGTTTAGATAATGCTCTGTACCAAAAAAAAGAAATGGTCGATATTTTAAAGAAACAGGGTGTTGATTTAGAGAGTTTAGGTGATTGTACCATTGATAAGATAATTAGCTCAACTAGGCTGCCTGATGTCTTACTTTCAAAAGTTAAATATGAAAAACATATTAAAGAATGTTATAAGTTATCAAAAAGTGAAAAATGATAAAAGAATCATACTAACTTATCTTACTTTCTTACTCTGGTTATTAGTAATAATTGTATTACCTCTGATGTTTAAAAATTGGGGGTTTTTCTTTGCTGTTGCACTCTCTTTTTTATTCAATTTTCTGATTAACAGAATAAGCAGCTTTAAGCGTTGTTCTTGACTAAATTTGTACCTCTCTTGTACCTCGTTTCTGTAACTAACTGATAATCAAATCAAGTTACTTTCTGTATCGGAAAGTAACCTAGTCAAAGTAAAACAATAACAAACTTATATTAAACAGTTAATATGCTAGTATTTATTAGTATTTAAGAGCTTTTAAGGTTAGCTGTTTATTTTGTTATTTTCCTTTTTTCTTTTGTAAAAACTTGTACCTTTATTGTACCTCATGATTCGAGGTACAAATTTTGGGGGTAATTTCCCTTTTATTTTGCACTTAATTGCACTTAAATACACTTAATGACATTTAAAGCTATCTAATGAGCAGTAAAATTGAGGTAAAGAGAGTTTGTGAGTACTGTAAGAAAGAATTTACAGCCAAAACAACCGTAACTAAGTACTGTTCTCATAAGTGTAACCAGAGAGCCTATAAAGAGAGAATGAGAACTAAAAAGATAGATAGTTCCATAATCAAAACAATACAAGTTAAGAATCAAAATATTGAGCAGATAAAAGCCAAAGAGTTTTTAAAGGTTAGTGAGGTTGCCCAGTTATTAAATTGTTCTGTACGTTCAGCATACAATTACATTGATAGTGGGATTATCTCAAGTGTAAACTTAGGACATAGAATGACAAGGGTAAAGCGTTCTGAGATAGATAAATTATTTGATACTTAGAAACAGTTATAATCTAAAACACAAAAGACACATGGCAATAAAAGTAACATTAAGAGAAAAGAAAATAACTAAAGGTCGTAAAAGCCTTTATCTTGATTTTTACCCACCAATACCACACCCCAAAACTGGAAAACCAACACGCAGAGAGTTTTTAGGGATTCTTATTATTGATAAGCCTAAAACAGAAAAAGAAAAAGCGCATAAAAAACAACAATTAGCATTAGCAAATAGTATCAGAAATAAGCGTTGGGAAGTTTTAAGTAAGCCTGAAATTTATCTGGAATTTGAAAAGGAACAATTAAGATTAAAAGAACTAGGGCAAGAATGTTTTGTTGAGTATTTCAAACAATTAGCAGATAAGAGAAAAGCAAGTAATCATGATAACTGGATTTCAGCACTTAATTACCTCAACGATTTTACAAATAACAGTTTAAAATTTAAAGACCTCAACCAAAAGTTTTTAAATGATTTCAAAGAGTATTTACTAAATACTACAAGTAAGCGAAGTAAGAAAACTAAACTTTCTCAAAACTCAGCAGTTTCATATTTTAACAAGGTTAAAGCTGCGCTGAAACAAGCATACTCAGACGGAATTTTACAGCATGACTTAAACGCTAAAATAAAGCCTATTAAGGCAGCAGAAACCAGACGAGAGTACTTGACAGGAGAGGAACTTAATAAGCTCGTAAAAACCCCCTGTAATAGCGATTTATTAAAACGTGCGGCATTGTTTTCAGCACTAACAGGATTAAGGCATGTAGATATTAAAAAAATTTGTTGGAAGCAATTAGAATTTATTGAGAATCATGGTTACAGGATAAATTTTGACCAGTCAAAAACAAAAGCTGTTGAATACTATCCAATTTCAGAACAGGCATACAGTTTTACAGATGGTACAGCAAACCCAAAAGATATGCCACAGGACGTTCAGGTATTCGAGGGACTTAAATACTCAGATTACTGGAATAAACATTTATTTCAATGGATTGGTGCAGCAGGGATTACAAAAGATATAACTTTTCATTGTTTCAGACATACTTTTGCAACCTTACAATTATTTAATGGCACAGATATTTTTACCCTTTCTAAAATGATGGGACACAAAGACATTAAATCAACACTAGTCTATGCTAAAATTGTTGATGAAGCAAAACGAAAAGCAGCAAACAATATTCAACTCGATTTATGAAAAAGCGTATTTTATTTACTTTTGAATCAATAGTACTTTTTCTCTTTACACACCCTCTGAGATTTCGATATAAATATCGAGAGTTAAAAAAGAGGTACAATAACAAATACAATTAATAATATGGAGTCAAATAAAGGAAACAGTAAAACGAATGGTAATGATATTAATGAACTGGCAGAATATATTATTCCAGATAGAGCCTTCAGAAAAGTTCTCGTTGATAGCGGCTTGAAGCTTGACAATTTAATTGAAAGTGCAAAAGAAATTGAACAATTAGAGATTCATGATGAAAAAATAATGAGTCTTAGAGGGATTGAGTTGTTAGTTAATCTTAAGCATCTAAGTTTATACCAACTTATCGTAAATCAGTGTGATTTATCTTCTAATTCTAAATTGGAATCAATAAGTCTTAGGTCGAGAGGAGAGTTTGATTTTTTAAAGGCATTAAGCTTTCATAATAACAGAAATTTAGTAAGTCTCTCGTTAGATTGTGATAAATTAATAGATTTAAATATAGGTTATAATAAAGGACTAAAAAGTCTTGAGATAAAAAGAAATAATTTAAAAAAACTAGATTTACCCTACAATTCAGAATTAGAAACCCTTAAGTTTTGTAATAATAATGAAATAGAGTTAGACTTGTCAAATGCACTTAAGCTCACAAAACTTGGAATAGAAAAGTTTAGTTTAGAAAAAGTAAAAATGTCTAAAAATATTGAGTTAAAAAACCTTTCTTTAGATTATTGTAAAGGGAATTTAGATTTTTCAAAATACACAAAACTAGAATCATTTTATTCATATGATACATTTCTTAATAAACTAGACTTTACTAAAAATCTTCAGTTAGAAAGTTTTTATTTGGTAAGCCTGCCCCCCCTTCATTATAAAAGTTTAGATTTAGACTTATCTCAGAATCGCAAACTAAAATATCTTCACTTAGTTTATAACAGGATAGATAAAATAGACATATCGAATAATACTGAATTATTATTCCTTGAGTTGGCAAAAAATGAAATAAATCAAATAGACATATCTAAAAATAAAAAACTAAAATACTTAACATTAGACAGGAATAAATATTTGACTAGACTAGACACATCTAAAAATACTGATTTAGAGAGATTAATATTTGTAGAGTTATGTTATACAGACTTGAATTGCTTAAAAGAGCTCAATATATCTAAAAATAAAAAACTGAAAAGCCTTTGTTTGGAAAAAACTATTTTAACTAAACTAGATATTTCAAATAATAGTGAAATAGAAGAGCTTGAATTAGGTAGTAATTATTTAACAGAATTAAATGTGTCTGGTAATCTTAAGCTAAAGCACCTTTGGTTAAATGATAATAAACTCACAGAATTAGACGTCTCTAGTAATACTAAATTAGAAGGTATTGATGTCAGTAATAACAGATTAACAGAATTAGATTTGTCTAAAAACATAAGACTTGAAAATGATAATATTTGTGTTTCAGATAACCCTATTATGCGTTTGGTTATGCCACAAAGTCGAAGGTACAAATTTTGGGATGAAACCCTTCCTGATGAAGTAGAAATTATTTATTAAATCTAAATTAATAAGTAAGACTATTTTAACCATAGCACAAAAGACACATGATAAAAAATAGAGTAAAAAACTTATTTGCATTTATTGATTATTTACACTCTAAAATAGAACACTATCAAAGTTTTGGGGGATTATTTTCAGAGTTAGAGAGTTTAGGTAATAAAAGACAAAACCTAATCCCTAATAATTATTTTGACAAGAAAAAACTTGATGAAATAAACTCAGAAATTAAGAACAAATTTGAAGTTATAAACTCAGAGATAATACAACCTATCAAACAAAAGGCAACCGAATTAAATATCTGTAATCCTGAAAAGATTGAAACACTCTGGAATAATAATATTTCTGAGATTGAGAACCTACATAATGAGGTAAATGAAAATGAAGTTAAACACATAGTCAATCAAAAAGACAAGTATTTACATTTTAGATTAAATGCACCTAGAAACCTCTTTACTCAGAATGATTTTGCACCTGAATTTTTTGATGAATTAGACAAAATATTAAAAGAACTGTTTAAGGATTTTGACGAGTATAAAAAGAATGAATTTGATTCATTACCACCAAATAGTGTTGAGGTAAATCTAACCACTTTTTTTCTGAAGGATTTAAAAAATTTAGAAGTAAAAACACCTGAGCAACCAGAGAAGCTAAAGCCTAAATTGAAAATCCCTCAAATAGCATTGAAGTGTCTTTATTCAGGAATACATGTCACACGTGATAATGCACAGGAAATAATCGAAAAATACGGTTGGAAGTCAGGCGCTAAGCTCTATAATGAATATTTGCACTATTCAATTCCTGCTAACAGGACAGGGAAACCTCATCCATGCACACCATTGAAATTGAAAAACAAAATCGAATTATTAGAAAGTGTAGTTGAACTTGTGCCTAAAGAAAAAAGGAATAGGATTAAAGACGAGATAAATAATCTAATAACAATACAGGAAACTGAATTTAAATAAAATTTGTAACTGGTTATAACTGGTTACCTACTTTTTACCTCTTGCATATTTGTAACAGTTATAATTTTTAAACGTGTTACAAAATGAATAATCCATTTGAATTAATTGATGCAAGGTTAAGCAATATTGAAAACTTGATTCTTGACCTTAAACACCAACCTATAAAGGTTGAATCCTCTGAGAAACCAGAAAAACTTTTAACTATTCAAGAAGCAGCCGAGTTTCTTAATCTAAAGGTCGTTACTCTCTATACGAAAGTAAGTAAAGGGGAATTGCCAGTAATGAAAAAAAGTAAACGTCTTTATTTCTCAAGTACCGACCTTATGAAATATGTAAAACAAGGTCGTAGAATGTCAAACGATGAGATAGAACAGGAAGCAGAAAAATATTTGTCTAACAGTAAAAAAGGGTTGAAGTAATGATAAACACTAACAACAACCCTTTCCACAAAAGACAAGGGCAAGATAACTTTTTTAATAGTGAAATGAAAGGAATTTCTCTTGATTCACCCTCAATAAAAGGTTTAATATCAAAAGAAAAAATAACTGGTGCATTAGTCACTAAGTCAGCGAATCAATGGATTGAGGAAGCTAAAAAAACACCAATACCAGACATGCTTTTTGATGAGCTTTGGTATAAAGGGGAAATATGTATTTTATTTTCAGATAGTAATACAGGTAAATCAGTATTAGCATATCAAATTGCAGAGAGCATTGCAAGTGGTAAAGAAATTGAGGGCTTTAAACTAGAAGCAGAAAAGCAACCTATTTTGTATTTCGATTTTGAACTAAATAAAAAACAAGTGGAGCTGAGATATTCTATTAAAAATAAAACAGCAAAGTTCTGTGATAATCATTACTTATTTGATGATAATTTCAGGAGAGTAGAAATAAACTCTAATCTTGATATACCAGATGATATAAGTTTTGAGGAATACATCAACCAGTCTATTGAGGAAGCTATAAACGCTCATGATGCAAAAATTTTGATAATTGATAACATAACTTTTTTAATCTCAGAACTGGAAAAGTCAAAAAAAAGTGCACCACTTATGAAAAAACTAATAGACTTAAAAAATAAATACGATTTATCAATTTTAATCTTAGCACACACACCAAAGAGAGATTTAAGTCTCCCAATAACACAGAATCAAATACATGGTAGTAAAATGTTTGCGAATTTCACAGATAGCGCATTTGCTATTGGGCAAAGTAGTACTGATAAGAATATTAGGTATATTAAGCAGATAAAACAGAGAAACGATAAGTACAAGTTTGATTCTGAAAATGTCGCTGTTTGTGTACTAGAAAAGCCAAGCAATTTTTTAGGGTTTAAGTTTTTAGAATTAGGTAATGAAAGTGAACACCTAAAGACTTTTAGCTCAGCAGATAAAGAGAAATTAGAGTTTGATATTATAGAACTAAATAAAACTAAACCAGAATTAAGTGGTAGAGAAATTGCCAGAAGGTTAGGCACAAATGCAATGAAGGTAAACAGGACACTGAAAAAGCAAGAGAATGAATAAGTGTAACACATGTAACACCTGTAACACATGTTACAACTGTTACAACTGTTACAGTTTAAGAAAGTTTGTTTTAGTAGTGTAATAACTAAGTATTTAATTATTGAAGCATTTAGATATGAGTAAAGACAACAAAATACAACACACTAAAAAAGCATTATTAGAAGCCTTGAAAAGCTCTCTGGGGATTGTTAGCGCAGCTTGTGAAGTGGTAGGGGTAGACCGTTCAACTTATTACAGATATTACAATAATGATGAGGTATTCAGAAATGAATGTAACGACATTGAAAACTTAGTTATTGATTTTGCAGAAAGTAAGCTCTATGAGCAGATAAAAGGCAATAACATAACAGCAATAATATTCTATCTAAAGA
>CAYQME010000089.1:0-7324 GCA_964418645.1 uncultured Flavobacteriaceae bacterium | reverse complement strand
TAAATCAGGAAGCAGCAAAATCGGTTAAATATGGTGGCATTAGCGAAGAAGAAGCTTGGAAATTTGTAACGCTTAATCCAGCAAAATTGCTGCATATAGATAATCGTGTTGGCAGCATTAAAGTGGGTAAAGATGCTGATGTTGTATTATGGAGCGATAACCCATTATCGGTTTATGCCAAAGCTGAAAAAACAATTATAGAAGGCGTTACTTATTTTGATATTGAACGCGATAAACAATCTCGTGAAGCCATTAAGAAAGAAAAAAGCGAGCTTATTTCTATGATGATGAAAGCCAAAAATAAAGGTATGAAAACGCAGCCTATTAAAAAGAAAGATAAACCACAATTAGATTGTGATTCAATTTAATCTTATAAACTGAAAAAAGATGAAAAAATTTATATATATATCTGCACTTTTTTTGTTGAGTATCACAATGAGTTTTGCACAACAAACACCAGCTACAAAACAAAAAGAAGCCTTTACTATTGTTGGTGCAACAGCACATATTGGTAATGGCACAGTTATAGAAAATAGTATAATTATTGTCGAAAACGGGAAAATAACAGCTTGTGTAAATGGTTTAACATCAAAAATTCCTTATAAAGGAACTGTTATTAATGCCAAAGGTAAACATGTTTATCCTGGGTTTATTGCCCCAAATACAACACTCGGATTGCAAGAAATTGGAGCCGTAAGAGCTACCAATGATACTCAAGAATTAGGCACTATGAATCCTCATATTCGAAGCCTCATTGCGTATAATGCCGAATCTAAAGTTGTAGAAAGCATGCGCCCAAATGGTGTTTTAATAGGACAAATTACGCCTCGAGGTGGCACATTTTCTGGAACCTCATCTATCGTACAATTCGATGCTTGGAATTGGGAAGATGCTGCGTTAAAAGTTGATGATGGTATCCATTTAAATTGGCCAAACAGTTTTACGAGAGGACGTTGGTGGTTAGGTGAAGAACCTGGGTTAAAAGCAAACAAAAATTATTCTGAAAATATTGATAAAATTAATGCTTTTATTACCGAAAGTAAAGCCTATCTAAAAGGGAATAAAGCAACGGATAATCTTCCTTTTGATGCTATGCAAGGATTATTCGATGGTTCTCAAAAATTATATATACATGTTAATGATGAAAAAGGAATTACAGATGCGGTAGATTTTGCAAAAGAAAATGGTATTAAAAATATGGTTATTGTTGGTGGATATCAAGCAAATAAAGTAGCGTCACTTTTAAAAGCTAATAATATTCCTGTATTGGTAATGAGAACCCATAGCAGACCAAATAGTGATGATGATGATTATGACTTTCCCTATAAATTAGCAAAGTTATTGACTGACCAAGGTATTCTAGTTGGCTTACAAAATAGTGGACAAATGGAACGTGCAAACGCTCGTAATTTACCTTTTCAAGCAGGACAAGTTGTAGGGCAAGGCATGGACAAAGAAGAAGCATTAAAATTGATAACCTCGAATACTGCTAAAATATTAGGAATCGATACTAATTATGGAACTCTTGAAAACGGTAAAAGTGCCACCTTATTTATTAGTGAAGGTGATGCATTAGATATGAGAACAAACATTTTATCTCATGCTTTTATTGATGGTAGAGAAATTAGTTTAGAAAGTCACCAAACAACACTTTGGGAACGCTATAGTAATAAATATAAAGCAGAATAATATTTTTATTGAAACTGAAAAGCGAGTCTCCCGATAGTTATCAGGAGACTCGCTTTTTTTATTCTATAATTTTAGCATCTTCAGGTTTTTTAAATAAGCCTTCATCTGGTGGAATTATTGAAGTAGATACATTAACAAAATTCATTTCTCTTTGGAAATCGCCTACTACTTTATCTTCAAAATGATACCATTTAAAAGTCTTAGGCAGAAGCAACCCATTCACTTCTTGCCAAGCATCATATTTAATTAAATGAAACTCTTTGCTCTTTGATTTTGAGAAAAACGTAACAGTATAAGCTAACCATGCCATCTTGTTAGTGTCTCTATCATAATAAAGAATATATTCATCGTCTGGTGACTCTCCTATTCCAGCATCATAAGAAATTAATATTCCAGGATAGTCTTTACCTTCAAAAGTTAATGGTGCTACATCTTTATAAACAATACCATCATCGGCTATTACAAAAGGCATCGCATAAAAATAAAACATAAGGTTATGGTAAAACTTGGCATTTCCTTTATAAGCAATGGTGTCCTTTTTTTGTAACCAAACATCTTTACCATCAAAGCCAATTGTATGATTAGGCATTTCTATTAATGATTTACGCGATTTTAAATTAGTTTTAGTTATCTCATCGCCATCTGGCTTTGGCATAGTAAATACCATAGATTGCATAGTGTTCCATGTATCTAAATTTCCGTGAGCAGTAAATATTTTTGAAATGTTTGCAGGATATTCTTTTGCAGTAACTTCAATAGTTTCTTCTGGATTCTTGTTTGTTTTTGCTTCTTGTTTACAAGAAATAAACAAAACCGTGATAAGTAGTAAAAGTGTGATATTTTTCATTTTAGTTGTTAGTTTAGTATTTTGACGTTTAAGCTACAAAATAATTACAATAATTAATCTATTTTTGCCACGAAATGATAAAGCTAATCAGTAGTACACAAAATCCCTTTATTAAGCAATTAATACAGCTTAAAGACAAATCAAGAGAACGAAAAAAGTCTGGTTTATTTTTAATTGAAGGCGAGCGTGAAATTACTTTAGCTATAAAAGGAGGTTACCAATTTGAAACTATTTTGTTTTATCCCGAATTGTTTTCAGAAACACAACTCAACAAATTAACAAATCAACAAACAAATGCTATAGAAATTTCAAAAGACGTCTATCAAAAATTGGCTTATCGTGAAACAACTGAAGGTATTATTGCTGTTGCTAAAACAAAAGATTTATCAATTAAAAGTATTTCTTTAAATAATGCTAATCCGTTAATTTTAGTTGCTGAAGCTCCTGAAAAACCTGGTAATATTGGCGCACTATTACGTACAGCTGATGCCGCCAATGTGGATGCTGTTATTATTGCAAACCCAAAAACAGATTTGTATAATCCTAATATTATTCGATCGAGTGTTGGCTGTGTTTTTACCAATCAAGTAGCCATTGGTACAACTTCGGAGGTTATAAAATTTCTTAAAGAAAAAAGCATTGACATTTATTGTGCAGCTTTACAAACCTCGGAAGAATATCACACTCAAAATTATACAAAACCAACGGCAATTGTAGTAGGTGCAGAAGCCACAGGATTGACTAATGAATGGTTAAACAATGCTACTCAAAACATTATTATACCAATGCATGGCGAAATAGACTCAATGAATGTCTCGGTTGCTGCAGGAATTCTTGTTTTTGAAGCAAAAAGACAAAGAAAATTTAATTGAAATGTCATTGCGAAGAGTTTTTTTACGATGAAGCAATCTCATTCTTGAAACAATAATTTAATCAATAAAACAAACAGATTGCCACGACTTATACTAAGTCTCGCAATGACCTAAAAAATATGACAAGTACTACTCTATTCTACATAATTATAGCAATACTAATCATCAATTTTGTTATTGACAAAATTCTAGACACACTCAATGCAAAACATTATAATGATGCGTTACCTCCAGAATTACAGGATGTTTACGAAGATGAGGAATATAAAAAATCGCAATTATACAAAGCGACAAATCATAAGTTTTCAAACTTCACATCATTATTTTCTTTAGTGTTAACACTTGGGTTTTTCTATTTTGATGGTTTTGAATTTGTAGATAATATTGCGAGAAGTTATAGCGACAATAACATTGTAATTGCTTTAATTTTCTTTGGCATTATCATGTTGGCGAGCGATATTATTACCACACCTTTTGCCTATTATAAAACCTTTGTTATTGAAGAAAAGTTTGGTTTCAACAAAACAACTGTGAAAACCTTTATTTTAGATAAGATAAAAGGTTGGTTAATGCTAGCCATTATTGGAGGTGGTATTTTAGCACTTATCGTATGGTTTTACGAATTTACCGGAAACGCCTTCTGGTTATATGCTTGGGCGTTTGTTACTGTATTTACCGTATTTATGAACATGTTTTACTCACGACTTATCGTGCCTTTATTTAACAAACAAACACCTCTAGTGGAAGGTGAATTACGAAATAAAATTTCTGCTTATGCAAAATCCGTAGGTTTTAAACTCAACAAAATATTTGTGATAGATGGTTCCAAACGAAGCACTAAAGCCAATGCATATTTTTCAGGTTTTGGGAATGAAAAACGTGTGACTCTTTATGATACTTTAATTAAGGATTTAGATGATGACGAAATAGTTGCTGTATTAGCACACGAAGTTGGTCACTATAAACGTAAGCACATCATTTTTAATCTTATCGCTTCCATTGCTTTAACAGGATTAACATTATATCTTTTATCGCTGCTCGTTTCTAATCCATTACTTTCAAATGCTTTAGGAGTTGAGATACCAAGTTTTCATATAGGTTTAATTGCTTTTGGTTTACTCTATAGTCCTATAAGTGAGATTACTGGATTAATTATGAATTATATGTCGCGTAAGTTCGAATATCAAGCCGATAATTATGCAAAGTCAACTTATACTGGAAAACATTTAATTACGTCATTAAAAAAACTATCAAAAAACAGTTTAAGCAATTTAACACCTCATAAAGCCTATGTATTTATGCATTATTCACATCCAACCTTATTACAACGCATAAAAAATTTAAGCAAATAGAATCAGATTTTTATCTAAAATTATATTCTCGTTCATTTTTCTTATATTCGTCATGCTTTCATAATCCATCATTTACAGTGCCTGCTTTAACAATAATGTAAATTATGAAAACAGTGAAGGTATTTTTTGGCATTGTATTTATTTCTTTTTTGGCTTGTAAGAGCAAATCTTCTAAACCTAATCCTGAATTAGACTCTATCGATCTTAATCGAGGAGAAATTGTTTTGTGCGGTGGAGATGTTTTTGGAGAGGTAAGTTTTTCCTTGAACTGTAATTACGAAATTCGTGAGACTTTTGATCTCGCAATTTCACTATTGCACTCTTTCGAATATAACGAAGCTGAAAAAGCCTTTGTTCAGGTTTTAGATGCAGATCCAGACTGTGCCATGGCTTATTGGGGTGTTGCAATGAGCGTTCTCCGTCATCCTAAATTTGGACCAAGCAAAGAAGGATATAAGAAAGCAATAAAGGTACTCAAAGCTGCTGAAATTATATCAAAAACAGAACGAGAACAAGACTATTTTAATGCCATTAGTAAATATTTCGAAAATGATTGGTCAACTACTAATCATTTAAGTCGAGCAAAAAAAATGGAAAAGCCGATGGAAGCTCTTTATTCAAAATATACTGACGATAAAGAAGCCGCCATTTTTTATGCCTTATCCCTATTTGCAACAGCAGATTCAAAGGATAAAAGTTATTCAAAACAAAAAAAGGCGGGAAGTATATTGGAATCCATTTTCCCAGACCAGCCCAATCATCCGGGGATTGCTCATTATATCATTCATCATTATGATCAACCCGAATTGGCTAAATTAGCATTATCTACAGCCAGACGATATGCCAAGATAGCACCAGGTTCCGCTCATGCACAACATATGCCCTCTCATATATTTACCCGATTGGGTCTGTGGGACGAGTCCATAGAGTCTAATTTAAGATCCGCTGCATCTGCTAAATGCTATGCCGGTGAGACAGGAATGGAAGGCCATTGGAATCGTGAAATTCATGCTTTGGATTATTTGGTCTATGCTTATCTGCAAAAAGGAGACAACTTAAATGCCATGAAGCAGTACGAATATCTATTGACAATTCATAGCATAGGAGGAAGTAGTTCTGGCTCTCCTTTTAATTTTGGAGCTGTTTCACCACGTGTTTTTTTAGAAAACAGGAAATGGGCTGAAGCTGCCAAATTAAAGCAACATCCTTCAGATGTGGAATGGCAAAATTTCCCCTGGGAAATGTCGGCCATGCGATTTGCCAGAGTTTTGGGTGCAGCAAAAACGGGGGATATTAGTTCGGCTTCTAAAGATTTAGAAATACTAAAATCATTGCATCAGGGCCTCATAAAATTAGAAGATGCTTATAGGGCAGATCAGGTCTTGATTCAGGTTAAAGCGGCAGAAGGCTGGTTACAATTCGCAAAAGGCAATAAAACAGAAGCCCTCGCACTTATGTATGAGGCCGCCACATTGGAGTCGGAAACTGGGAAACACCCTGCAACTCCTGGTGAGGTATTACCGGCTATAGAGCTTTTGGGCGATATGTTAATAGAAATGAATAGACCTCTAGAAGCGTTGGTGTCCTACGAGGCTAATTTAAAAAGAAGCCCAAATAGGTTTAATGGCCTTTATGGAGCTGCCATAGCTGCAAGGCAATCTGGTAATACAGAAAAAGCTACCATGTATTTTAAAGATTTATTAAAACTTACCAGAAACGTTAATAGTGATAGACCAGAACTTAAAGAAGCAAAAGCATTTCTTAATCAAAAAGTAATCTAATTTTTTATATGAAACCCTGTTATATATTTATCTTATTTGTTGTTTTAATCTTTGGTTGTCAATCTTCAGATAGGCAACTCCCTATATATAATCCAGCTAATTTAAATCCAAAATTAGTCGATAAAAGTGTTCAAAAGGTAAATAAAAATCATACGGTAGCAGATTTCAACTTAACAAATCAAAATGGTGAAACGATTACACAAGAAGATTATAAAGATAAAATTTATGTTACCGATTTCTTTTTTACACGTTGTACAACCATTTGCCCAATTATGACCAATAATATGGAAAAAATACAAAATGTTTTTTTACAAGATGATGATATTAAGTTCCTGTCGCTATCGGTAACTCCAGAAATTGATAGTATTTCAGTACTTCGAAAATATGCTGATGATAAAGGTGTGATCGATTCCAAATGGAATGTAACCACTGGAAATAAAAAACATATTTACGAGTTAGCTCGTAAAAGCTATTTTGCGGTAGTAGATCAAGGTGATGGCGGATTACAGGATTTTATTCATACAACTCGTTTTATTTTGGTTGATAAAAAGAAGCGAATTCGAGGTATTTATGATGGAACAAACAATGATGAGATAAATCAATTAATTAGAGATATTAAAATTCTAAAACACTAATTTCAACTCCTACATTATAAATCTGTAAAAAATAATAAAGCTGTAGATCATTAACTTTCTTTATTTTACTTTAGTTTCCATATATGAGTATAAAACATAACAAGAATTTACCTAAAGCAAAACCATGGTACAAACACATTCCACATGC
>CAYQME010000088.1:0-7758 GCA_964418645.1 uncultured Flavobacteriaceae bacterium | reverse complement strand
TTAAAATTCTATGAATTGGTTTGGGACGGTACAGAAAAGCACTTTTCAACGTTACCTTTAGTGCCTAAAATTTGGTCATCTTCTACATTATATAATGCTGATATGAAAAAAGAACGGTTGCAATGGTTTGAAAGTTTTAAAAAGGAAAACAAATTAGATGCTACTACTTTGATGAGTTTTCATAAAACCGCAGGACATGATAATCTAGATTATGGCGTTATTATGGATAGGCACTATGTAAAAACTACTAGTATTACACAGGTAGAAAAAAAGAAAGATATTATAGATATGCAATTTCATGAACTTCAACATAACGTTGTTTCGATAAAAACGCTTAAACTTCAGCAAACTGTAAATGAATAATTCTGGAATTATTATAATATTAGCCTATCCTGAAACTGTAGTCCCTCTTGCAGACGAATGGTATTCACCTATTTTGCGTTTTATAGGTATTGGTAATAAACACTATATTAGAGCTGGTCATGCGGCTTTATTGCTTATTAATAAGGATTCTGGAATTTTAGATTATTATGATTTTGGACGATATATTACTGCACAATCTACGGGAAGAGTAAGAGGGAAAGATACAGATAACGAACTCGATTTTTCTCTAAAAGCTAAAATTGATGATGGGAAAATTAAAAATTTAGAAGAGATTCTTAAGTTTTTAACTTCGAATTCTGAATTAATTCATGGTGATGGAAAGCTGATTGCTTCGGTTTGTGATGCCATTGATTACCAAAAGGCTAAGGATTTTATAATAATGATGCAACATCGTCATTTTATTCGTTATGGAATTTTTAATAAAGATGCTAGTAATTGTTCGCGTTTTGTAACCTCTACTTTAATTGCTTCGGTAAATAACAAGAGTATAAAAAAACAGTTAATCAAATCTACCATATTTACGCCAAGTACTATTGGTAATGTTATTATAGGTAATACGGGAGATTGTATTTATGAAGTGTCTGAAACAGGAGAGATATCTGAGTATAATTCTTCAGTTAGAAGGGAAAACTTAAAGTGTTTCTTTGATCCATTAAAAAATCATAAGCCAAATTTAGTTGGGAATAAACTTCCTAAATCTGTTGATGGTATTCATGAAAAAGCCCAATGGTTAGGAGGTGTTGGTTCTGGCGCATGGTTTGAACTGCATAATACTTCAGCAAGAGATGAATATAGATTTAGACGTATATCGCCTCATGGTAATATTGATGTTGATGGGTATTTTAAAGTAAATGATACTAGTTTTAATTACGAGGACACCTATAATTTTGTACATTATTCAAATTGCTCATTTTGTCATATAAAGCAAAATAATACAGTATATAGATTCGATTTAGTTAGAAGACTTAATTAAGCGCAAAACCTGCACTTAATTTAAATGTAGGAATGACAACTCTAAACTTATTAGTAGTCGAAAAATTTACCATATTATAATGCCCTTGCATAGCTCCAAAAGGAGATGCTAATAAAGCACCCGAATTGTAAGTATGAGATTCTCCAGGTTTTAAAACAGGTCTTTTCCCAATAACACCTTCTCCTTCAATAATTTCAACATTGTTAAGCGCATCTAAAATTCGCCAATGTCTAGAATTTAACTGTACGGAGTCTTTACTTTGATTTTCGATGGTAACTTTATAACCAAAGGCAAAGTGCACTTTATAATTTTTATAAAAAGTGCCTTCAAAATTTGTCTCTACTGAGATTTTTATACCTCTTGTTACTTGTTGTACCATCTTATGTTTAAGGAGTAGTGAGTAATCAAAAATACTAAATTATTTTTTTAAGTATTTTATTTTTCACAAATCTTAGAATATTTTAACACTTTATTAGACAATCAGTTACTAATATTGGTTGAATTGCCTTCGCCATAACCAATTATCTTATCAAAACGTGCGCCTAAATCTCTATAATATACCAAAACCTTATAGTTGTTTTCAGTTTGCCAAAAGTTACCACTTATACCACCATCATCAATGTTTCCGATACTATCAACGATTACGTACTTATAATTATAAAACCCTTGCTTTAATGTTATGGTAGTTTCGTAATTCCCAGACCTTGGATTAAATATCATTTTGGTGTTTTCGGTAATTGAATAATTATTAAAATTACCATAAACATGTATGCTTTTATCATCTGGTATTTCTGGATATTTTAAAGAAAAATGAAGTGCTGTATAATCGGCTTCTATAGTAACATCTCTAGCATTTAAAGCGGTGATTAAAAAGTTCCCGTTAATATCTGGATTATAAGTATAAGGCCTATTAGCCCTAATAATATCAGTAAATAAGTATTGGTGATAAATATCTTGTAAATCAATAAACTGAATACCTACATTGGCACCTCTAACGTCTTTGTTTTCAAAGTATAAAAATTCATTGCCTCCCCAAAAACTCGATTCTGTATTGTATTTATAAATAAGTTCTCTGCCTATAGTATATAATGGTTTTAGATTGGAGATTACAGTATTTAAATTGTTGTTTTGTATCACTACTGTTTTAACAGTGCGTTTTGGGTTGTTAAACAACATTGCTGAAGAAGAAATTTTAAAATCTACAGATTGTTTCTGTTGCACAAAGCGTACATCTCTAGATCGCTTAATAGCAACACCTACATTTACTAAATCTTCATAAATCATAAATTTTCTGGTAAATACTAGTTCATCATAATCGTTATAAATTTTTAGTAAATAATTTCCTGATATCTTTAATCGTGTTTGCGAATTAGGGATTTGCAAATTATAATGCGAATAGATTTGATAGGTGTTAAACGAGTTTTCATAATTAACAATTCTAACATTATCGATACCTTGAAGATATTCCGATTTTAATAGAGTTTTATTTGGTGTCCAATCAAAATTGTAATACTCTATTTTATAATAAAAATCGTCTTCATCACCATTTAATACATCAAATTCTAATTGTAGGCGTTCATTAAGTTTTAAAATAGGGAGTTGGCTCTCGTTTGTATTACTTTTAAAAGTTATGGTTTTAATATAATCGGGAGGATTTACCTCTTCTACTTGCGAAAAAGTTACTGTTGAAACAAATAATAATAAGAAGAATAGTGTAAGTCTAAAATTCATTATAAATGGTTTGGTATGTAAAGGTAAACAAATTTTGTGCCTAAAAATTGTTTTGAAATTTTATAAAAAGGATAAGGTTTTCAATTTTAAAACTTGTTAGCTCTAGTTAATGTCTTTTTCTGAAGAATTTAATCATCACTCTTATCTAAAATAAATTATAATTATGGATTATAAAAGTAAGGAAATATTGCTATTAGGACTAGAATTTAAAGTGTTTAGTAAATGCAATAAATTTAATAGCATTTAATATTGAAACTGTATTATTAATTTGTAAATTTGCTCGGATTTTTAGACTACTAATTTCAATTATTAAAATATGTCAAACGACATTCGTATTAAAAAAGGTCTGGATATAAAACTTAAAGGTGCTGCTGAGAAAGCAAAAGAGAATGCTATTGCAAGTAACTTTTACACCATAAGGCCTGAAGATTTTCACAATGTTATCCCAAAACTTATTGCAAAAGAAGGATCAAGAATAAAAGCTGGAGGCCCTATTTTTTATGATAAATCTAATGAAGCTGTTAAGTTTGTTTCTCCTGTTTCAGGTGAGATCATTGAGATTTCACGAGGCGAAAAACGTAAAATTTTAGCAATAAAAATTCAAGCCAATAAAGAGCAAACATACCAAGATAATGGAGTACTTAATGTTGAATCTGCTTCAGCAGAAGATATTAAAAGCAAATTACTAGCTTCAGGATGTTGGCCATTTATAAAACAACGTCCTTATGATGTTATTGCAAATCCTGATAAATCGCCAAAAGCTATTTTTATTTCTGGATTTGCTTCTGCTCCACTTGCAGCAAATTTGAATTTTACATTGCAAGGTAAAGAAACTGAATTGCAAGCAGCACTTACTGCTTTAAGTAAATTAACTAAAGGTAAAGTTCATGTGTCTGTTGGAAAGCATGGAAATTCTCCTTTCGAGAGTTTAAAAGACATTACATTACACAATGTTTCCGGACCACATCCTTCTGGAAATGTTGGTACACAAATAAATAAAATAAATCCTGTTAATAAAAGGGAAGTGGTTTGGACCATTAATGCACAAGACCTTGTAATAATTGGAGAATTATTATTAACTGGAAAGTTTAATGCAGAACGTATTGTGGCACTTGTAGGCTCTTCAGTTGAGAAACCTAGATATTTGGTCACTAAAATAGGAAGTGAAGTTGCAACAATGATTTACGATCATGGTATTGCAAAGGATGCAAATGTTAGAATTATCTCAGGGAATGTATTAAGCGGAAAACAAATTCAACCAGATGGTTATTTAGATTATTATAATAATGTAATTTCTATAATTCCAGAAGGAGATGATTATGAATTTTTTGGTTGGACTACACCGGTTTTTAATAAAGTATCAGTATCTAGAGCTTTAACATTCTCATGGATGTTACCAAAGAAAAAGTTCGATTTAAATACAAATACAAACGGAGAACATCGTGCATTTGTAACGACTGGAACATACGAAGAAGTATTTCCGTTTGATATATTTCCGATGCAAATTTTAAAAGCATGTATGTATCAAGATTTAGACGAAATGGAAGCTTTAGGAATGTACGAAGTAGCACCTGAAGATTTTGCATTAACCGAGTTTGTATGTGTGTCTAAACAGCCACATCAAGAAATTATTAGAAAGGGTTTAGACGTAATGATTAAAGAAATTGGATAACCATGGGATTAAAAAGTACATTACATAACTTAAAGCAAAAATATAAAGGCACAAAAATGGAGCCTGCATTTAATGCACTTCATACCTTTTTATACTTGCCAAATGAGACCACTCACGGAGGGGGAGGGACTCATATAAAAGCAGCCGACGATTTAAAACGAACCATGAATACAGTAATCATGGCATTGATTCCGTGTTTAATCTTTGGGATGTTTAATGCAGGATATCAGCATAATTTAGCAATAGATGTAATTCAAAGGGCTTCTGAAGGTTTTTTTAGTTCAGAGTTTTGGTCTTTAGCAAATTTCACCTTTGGTTTTTGGAAAATACTACCATTAGTAATTGTGTCTTATGGTGTTGGTTTAGGAATTGAATTTATTTTTGCCATCATTAAAAATCATGAAGTTGAAGAAGGTTATTTAGTAACAGGAATGTTAGTACCTTTAATAGTGCCTATAGATATTCCTTTATGGATGTTGGCTGTTGCAGTAATTTTTGGAGTTGTAATTGGTAAAGAAATTTTTGGAGGCACTGGAATGAATATCTTAAATCCTGCACTAACAATTCGTGCATTTTTATTCTTTGCTTATCCTACATGGATGTCTGGAGATAAAGTTTGGGTTGAAGGTGCTGTTGAAAGAACTAAACAAATTGCAGAAGGCTTAAATGTTGACGCCATTTCGGGCGAAACAATTCTTGGAGGAATTGCACAAAATAATCCAGTAACATATAGTATATCTGATATGTTCTTCGGATTTATTCCAGGTTCAATAGGTGAAACATCTACTTTGCTTATAATTTTAGGAGGTTTGTTTTTAATATTCGCTAAAATAGGAAGTTGGCGTATTATGTTGTCATCAGTTTTAGGAGCTATTGTAATGGGATTAATATTCAATCAAATTGTTGCAGCAGATATTATTACAGAAGGCAGTAAGTTTTACGGATTAATGAGTACCGAATATTGGCACCATTTACTTATTGGTGGATTTGCTTTTGGTACTGTTTATATGGCAACCGATCCTGTAACAGCGTCACAAACCAATAAAGGTAAATGGATATATGGATTTTTAATTGGATTCATGTCTATAATGATTCGTGTATTTAATCCAGCATATCCTGAAGGGGTAATGTTAGCGATTCTATTAATGAATGTTTTTGCACCAACAATAGACCATTATGTTGTTCAAGGAAATATTAAACGCCGTCTCAAACGCATCAAAGTTAAAAACGCTTAACAATGGAAAAAAGAACAGATAAAAATAGTTACACGATACTTTTTGCCATTGGAATGGTTATAGTAGTCGGTTCATTATTAGCTTTTGCAGCTTCGGGATTTAAAGATCGTATAGAAGAAAATAAGCGTATTGAAAAACAGCTTAATATTTTATACGCTATGGGAGTAAATGAAAATGAAGGTAGTAGCATGAGTTTTGTTGGTAAAGATAAAGTAGGCGATTACTTCTCAAAATATATTACAAAGCAATTAGTAATACAAGGTGATAAAGTAAATGAAGATAATAATGCTTACTTAATTGATATTAAGAAAGAACAATCTAATGCTAAAGAAGGAAAAGTAAGAAGGCTACCTTTATTAGTTGGAGAAAAAGACGGAAAAACATTTTATATCGCACCAATTAGAGGTAAAGGACTTTGGGATGCTATTTGGGCTTACATTGCAATGGACGAAAATATGATAGTACAAGGTGCTTTTTTTGATCATAAAGGTGAAACAGCAGGATTAGGTGCTAATATTAAGCAACGCTTTTTCATGGATGATTTTAAAGGCGAACATTTAATGAATAACGGGAGCTTTAAAGGAATAAATGTTTCTAAAAGTAATGGAGATCCAAAAAATGTTGACAAAACAGATAATGAAGTCGACGCTATTGCAGGAGCAACTATTACAGGAAATGGTGTTTCAGCAATGCTTAAAAGCGAGTTGAAATTGTATGTGCCTTTCTTTCAAAACTTTAAAAATAATTAATTTATGAGCTTACTTTCAAAAAAAGATGTTGCATTAATTAAAGATCCTTTATTGGATAATAACCCAATAACTATTCAAGTATTAGGAATATGTTCTGCTTTAGCTATCACAGCCGAATTAAAAGCTGCAATTGTAATGTCACTTTCAGTAATGGCAGTTTTGGCAATTGGAAATGTTGTAATCTCATTAATGAGGAATATTATTCCTTCAAAAATTAGAATTATTGTGCAATTAGTAGTCGTTGCTGCTTTAGTAATTATAGTCGATTTAATATTGAAGGCCTACTCATATGAATTAAGTAAAACACTATCAGTTTTTGTAGGACTAATTATTACTAACTGTATCATTATGGGTCGTTTTGAAGCCTTTGCTTTAGCTAATGGACCTTGGCAATCGTTTCTTGATGGTATTGGTAATGCTGCTGGTTATGGCTTAATTTTAATCATCGTTGGATTTTTTAGAGAATTGTTAGGAGCAGGAACTTTGTTAGGATATAAAGTTTTAGGAGATTCAATCGAAAAAACAGGTGTTTATGCTTATGGTTACGAGAATAATGGATTTATGTTATTAGCTCCAATGGCTTTAATTGTAGTAGGAATTATTATCTGGATCCAACGGAGTAGAAATACAACATTAATTGAAGATCATTAAAGTAGTTAGCAGTTAAAGAACACTGAACACTGAAAAAATGGAATATTTAGAATTATTTTTCAAATCAATATTTATAGATAACATGGTATTTGCTACGTTCCTTGGAATGTGTTCTTACCTTGCAGTATCTAAAAAAGTAAGTACAGCTGTTGGCCTAGGTGCAGCAGTAATATTTGTATTGGCAATTACAGTTCCTTTAAACTGGTTGTTAGATCAATACATTTTACAACCAGGCGCTTTAAAATGGTTAGGCGAAGGTTACGAAGATTACGATTTAAGTTTCTTATCATTCATCTTATTTATAGCAACCATAGCAACTATGGTACAATTAGTAGAGATTGTAGTCGAAAAATTTTCACCTTC
>CAYQME010000087.1:0-7818 GCA_964418645.1 uncultured Flavobacteriaceae bacterium | reverse complement strand
GTCTTGCTTGGGTATTTTAAAAGTAAAGCATAATCATGAGTAGCCATTAAAATGGTATGCCCTTTTTTATTCAACTCTTGTAATACTTCCATAACCTCTATACTGGTTTGCGGATCAAGGTTTCCTGTTGGTTCATCGGCAAGAATAAGCTCTGGATCGTTTAATAAAGCTCTAGCTATAGCAATACGTTGCTGCTCTCCTCCTGAGAGTTCATAAGGAAATTTATATCCCATTGTTTTCATATCAACTTTATCAAGAACGTCTTCAATCTTAGTTTTGATGTCTTCTTTATTTGTCCAGCCAGTAGCTTTAAGTACAAACTCCAAATTACCATAAACTGTTCGGTCATTCAAAAGCTTAAAATCCTGAAATACAATACCTAGTTTACGTCTTAAATACGGAATATCTTTTTCTTTTAATAAGGCCAAATCAAAATCAACAATGGAGCCTTCACCTTTAGTGAGTTCTAAGTCGCCATAAAGCGTTTTCATAAAACTACTTTTTCCAGTGCCGGTTTTGCCAATAAGATATACAAAATCGCCTTTATGCATTTCAATATTTATATTAGAAAGCACTAAACTTTTACCTTGAAAAATAGAAGCATCTTTTAATTGTAAAACGATTTCTGACATAATATTATTAAGAATTTTAAAGTGTTGTAAAAGTATCATTTAAAATCACAAATATCAAACACCAAATTTCAAACCTTTGGTCTTTGATCTTTTGACTTTTGTCTTTTTAGACATTTAATAACTTCGTTTATAATTAACCCAAAGTTTTAACGTTATAGCAACGAGATAAATTATATTTGTTATTCATCAAAAAACGAGTTAATGACTAAAAATAGAATATTAGTATTTGCATTAGCACTAATAAGTAATTATTGTGTTTTTGCACAACAATCGGCAGTTTATACAAGTGATTTAGCCGATTTTCAAAAGGCATTATCCCTTTACAATAGCAAACAATATTTAGCGGCACAATCTTTATTCAACAAAATTGAGAGTACTACAAAAGACGAAGTTATAAAGTCTGATTGTGACTATTATATTGCTAATTCTGCAGTACGATTAAACCAGCAAAATGCCGATGATCTTATTCAGGATTTTGTAACGGAATACCCAACAAGTACTAAGCGCAATACCGCATTTATGGATGTTGCAGATTATTATTTTGAAAACTCTCGCTTTTCGTATGCAAGAAAGTGGTACGATAAAGTTGAAGAAGATGCCTTATCTAAAAAAGAACGCGAAAAATTTTATTTCAATTACGGTTATAGTTTCTATGCGACAAATAATGCACAAGGTGCAAAAAAATATTTATCACGTGTAGAAAATTCTCAAGAATATGGTTCACAAGCAAAATACTATATTGGTTATATGGCATATGAAGGTGATGACTACGATAAGGCATCAGAATATTTTGACCAAGTAAGTGGAAATGAAAAATATAAAGAAGGACTATCTTATTATCAAGCCGATCTAAATTTTAAACTTGGTAATTTTGAAAAAGCGATTGAACTTGCCAAGGAGCAGTTGCCAAATGGTGATGAAAATGAAGTTTCAGAACTTTCAAAAATTATTGGAGAAAGTTATTTCAACCTAGAACAATATGCCGAAGCAATTTCGTATTTAAAGGCTTATAACGGCAAACGCAAACGTTGGAATAACACGGATTATTACCTTTTGGGATACGCTTACTATAAACAGAATGATTTTGAAAGTGCTATTTCAGAATTCAATAAAATAATTGATGGTAACAACTCAGTTGCTCAAAATGCGTATTATCATTTAGGAGAAAGTTATATTAATCTTGATAAAAAGCAAGAAGCTTTAAATGCTTTTAGAAATGCGTCTCAAATGGATTTTGATGAAAAGATTCAAGAAGATGCTTGGTTAAATTACGCAAAGATTAGTTATGAAATTGGTAATCCATACCAGTCTGTACCACAAGTTTTGTCAGGTTATTTAAATAAATACCCAGATACAGGTTATAAAGAAGAAATAGAAACACTTTTAATTGACTCTTATATTACTTCAAAAAACTATAAAGAAGCTTTAAAATTATTGGAAGGCCGCAAAAGTTTCGAGAATAAAGTAGCTTATCAAAAAGTAGCGTTTTATAGAGGGATTGAATTGTATAATGAAAGTAAATACCTTGAAGCAGAGTCGTTTTTTGATAAATCTATTGGTGAGCCAAGAGACGATAAATATACAGCGAGAGCCATTTTTTGGAAAGCTGAAACCGATTATAATTTAACCAATTATGATGATGCTTTGGTTGGTTTTAAGCAGTTTCAAGGAAGTAGTCAATCTATTTCTACATCAGAAATTAAAAATATAGATTACAATTTAGGATACACTTATTTTAAACAAAAAAACTATACTAAGGCGTCCGAATATTTTCAAAAGTACATTTCCAATACTTCAGAAGATAAGATTAGAATCAATGATGCTTATTTGCGTTTAGGTGATAGTTATTTTGTTTCAAGCGATTATGGCAAATCAATTAAAGCCTATGAAAGAGCTATTAAAATGAATAAAATAGAACCTGATTATGCCTTTTTTCAAAAAGCAATTAGTTATGGATACATAGGAAAAGGAGCTGATAAAATTGACGCGTTAAATAAATTCGTCAATACATACAAAAAATCTACGCTTAGAGATGATGCACTTTATGAACTTGGAAACTCTTATGTTAAAAGTAATGATGTGAGTAAAGCCATGAAAATGTATGACCAATTAAATGCTCAATATAGAGCGAGTCCATATATTTCTAAGGCGCTATTGCGTCAAGGTTTAGTGTATTATAATTCGGGAGAAAACGAGAAAGCAATAAGAAAATTTAAGAATGTGGCCAATAATTATCCCGGATCACCAGAAGGGATACAAGCAGTCTCTACAGCACGTTTAATTTATATAGATTTAGGTCGAGTAGATGAGTATGCGTCATGGGTAAAGTCTTTAGATTATGTTGACGTGTCTGATGTAGATTTGGATAATGCAACGTATGAATCTGCCGAAAAGCAATATTTAGCAAACAACACCAACAAAGGGATTAAGTTATTTAATGCATATTTAAACGAATTTCCTAGAGGCTTACATGCATTGCAATCTCATTTTTATTTAGCGCAGTTATATTATAAAGAAGATTTGCAAAGCAATGCAGCCTCTCACTATGAAAACGTAATCAATGCACCTAGTGGCGAATTTACAGAACAAGCATTAACACGTTTATCAGAAATTTATTTGAATAGTAAAGATTACGTTCAAGCAATGCCAATTTTGGAACGCTTAGAAACTGAAGCAGACTTTCCAGGAAATGTCATATTTGCACAATCCAATTTAATGAAAGCTAAATATCAATTACAATCTTATGAACAGGCTGTTGATTATGCTGAAAAAGTTTTATCCAGTTCCAGAATAGATAAAAATATAAAAAGCGATGCGCATATAATCATTGCACGATCAGCGATGAAAACTGGTGATCAGGATAAAGCAAAATTATCCTATGCTGAGGTTGAACGTATTGCTTCAGGTGAGTTAGCAGCAGAAGCCTTGTATTTTAACGCTTACTTTAAAAACAAAGAGGGACATTACAAATCGTCTAATACGGCAGTTCAAAAGTTAGCAAAAAACTATTCAAGTTATAAGTTGTATGCTGCAAAAGGATTAGTAATTATGGCTAAGAATTTTTATGCACTAGAAGATGCTTATCAAGCCACTTACATTTTAGAAAGTGTTACACAAAACTTTGCTGAATTTGATGATGTGGTTTCAGAAGCAAGACAAGAACTTCGCAAAATTAAGCTTGAAGAAGCTAAAACAAATGCTTCCATTGAAACCAACAATGGAAATTAAATATCAAATCAAAAAACGAAAAATAAAAAGCATGCTAAAGCAAATTAAAACCATAATTGTTGTCGCAATAATATTAAATGTTACGCAAATATTAGCACAAGAGCGCAGGCAAACAAAAGATACCATTAATACGGAAGTTGTTAATGTGGTTAAACCCTATTCTCCAAAGATTTCCGATGCATTTAAAGTAAAAGAAATCCCATCTATTGATGACGAGGAAACTGCAACAAAAAAGAGCATTAAATACAATATTTTTTCCATTCCAGTGGCTTCCACTTTTACGCCTGCAAAAGGAAAAGCAGCTGAGGTAGATAAAGCAAAAAAGGCAATACTGTATGATAATTATGCATCTTTTGGTGTTGGAACTTATACAAGTATTTTAGGCGAAGTGTACCTAAATCATGCTATAAATAGAACCGAAAGTGTTGGCGGTTATGTAAGTCATCATTCATCACAAGGAGGTATCGAAAATTTGTTGTTGGATGATAAGTTTTCAAATACAAAGCTTAATATAAATTACACTAAAAAAGCTAGTGATTATGCTTGGAATGTTGATGCAGGTTATCAACATCAAGTATTTAATTGGTATGGGTTGCCACAACCTTTATTTGACCAAGCAACAGCAAATACTATAAATCCACAACACAAATTTTTTAATTTCGATTTTGGTGGCGAAATCGAGTTTGAAAACAGCTTGATTAATAATGGAAGTATGCGTTTTAGACGTTTTGCAGACGATTATGAATCGGGTGAAAATAGATTTATTACAACATCTAATTTTGATATTCCGTTACAAAAAGGAGAACTTAACACGACTGTAAAAATTGATTATTTAGGTGGAACTTTTAATAGAAATATTTTTACAACTGATGAGGTAAACTATGGTAATTTCAATGTTGGAGTTAGTCCAAGTTATCAAATAAAAGAAGATGATCTAACACTTAATTTAGGAGCGTCGTTATACTATTTAAACGATACCGAAGCAAATAAGAATAAATTTTTTATATACCCAAAAGTGACTGTTTCGTATAGAATGGTAAAAGATATATTAATTGCCTATGGTGGTATTGAAGGCGACCTCATTCAAAACACCTATTATGATTTTGCTATGCAAAACCCATTTATATCACCAACATTATTTATTATACCTACAGATCAACAGTATAATGCTTATGTTGGGTTAAAAGGGAAACTCTCAAACAACATGAGTTATAATATTAAAGGGAAATATGTTGCCGAAAATAATACAGCCTTATTAATATCTAATCCAACACTTATTGGTGAAACTGAAAATTATCAATATGGAAATTCTTATGGTGTTGTGTATGATGATGTAAAAACACTTAGTGTGTTTGGAGAAATTAATGTAGATGTAAACAGAAATTTCACACTAGGTATAAAAGCAGAATATTTCTCTTATACATCTAAAAATGAAGCCGAAGCATGGAATAAACCAGATTTTGAAGCCTCCTTATTTATGGATGTTCAAATGGATGAACATTGGTTTGCAGGTGCAAATTTATATTATGTTGGAGAACGTATGGATCAATTTCATGTTGTAGATCCTCTTGTTAATTCTTCTCCATCAACAGTAATTTTAGAAAGCTATTTTGATGCCAACGCACATTTAGGATATCGTATTAATGATGAATGGTCTGTTTATGCCAAAGCAAATAATATTGCCAATCAAGATTATAAACGTTGGTTAAATTATCCAGTACAGGGCATTCAGTTTTTAGCAGGAGCAACCTATAAGTTTGATTTCTAAATTGTTTTATCATTCTTGTGAAGGCAGGAATCTCATTAAGTTTTTCGCAATCATTATTCCTAATCTCATTATTGAACGTCATTACGAGGAATGTCAGTTCAATCGCAGTCGAGAACAAATAACGAAGTAATCTGTTAAATATGTGTTCAAATTGAAAGATTGCCACGACTTTAACAAAGTCTCGCAATGACATAATTCTGCAAATAGCGCTCTAATATGAACGCTTTTTTTATTTTTACATATTGTCAGTTCGAGTGATTCCAATTTTTGCTTGGAATTGTATTTAGAATAACTAACCAAAAAATTATCAACTATGCAAAAACTAACTCTTTTTTTACTAGTACTTACTATAGTAGGCTGTTCTAAAAAAGAACAAGCCGATTTAATTGTTAACAATGCTATTATTTATACAGTTAATGACAGTTTTGAAACCGCTCAGGCTTTTGCCGTTAAAGATGGAAAGTTCTTAGAAGTAGGCACATCTGATGATATTTTAGCAAAATATGAATCCTCAAATACAGTTGATGCCAATAGACAAACTATTGTTCCAGGTTTTATAGATGCACATTGTCATTTTTTAGGACTAGGCTTTGATCAACAAGCAGTTGATTTGGTGAGTACAATAAGTTTTGATGAAGTTATGGAACGTGTTATTGAATTTCAGAATAAAAATAATTTAAAATACATTAAAGGAACAGGTTGGGACCAAAACGATTGGGAAGAAAAAAAGTTTCCTAATAATAATCTTTTAAATGTGTTATATCCAGATATTCCTATTGTATTAACTCGAATTGATGGCCATGCTATTCTGTGTAATCAGTCCGCTTTAGATTTGGGAAACGTAACTACTAATAGTAAAATAGATGGCGGAGAAGTAGTTATTGAAAATGGAGAACTTACTGGAGTTTTGGTTGATAACGCTGAAAGTTTAGTGATGAATTATTGGCCGGAATTTTCAAAAAATGATATTGTAAAAGCTTTAATAGATGCTCAAGAAATTTGCTTTAGTTATGGCTTAACGACAGTTGATGATGCAGGATTAGGAATTAATGCTATTGAACTCATAGATAGTTTACAACAAACAGGAGATTTAAAAATGCGTGTTTATGCAATGGTTAGTGCTTCAAAACAAAATTTAGATTACTATTTAAATAAAGGTATTGTAAAAACAGATCGATTAAATGTACGTTCCTTTAAATTTTATGCCGATGGCGCTTTAGGATCAAGAGGCGCCATGCTACGTAAACCTTATAGCGATAAACCAGGACATTATGGACTTATGTTGAATGATATGGCAACATTAAACGAAACAGCACAACGCATTGCTAATTCTGAATTTCAAATGAATACACATGCCATTGGCGATTCTGCAAACCATGCAGTATTGCAAAAGTATCGTAAAGTGTTGCAAGGAAAGCCTGATAGACGTTGGCGCGTAGAACATGCACAAATAATATCTCCTGAAGATTTTAAATTGTTTAGTGACATCATACCTTCAGTGCAACCAACGCATGCCACCAGCGATATGTATTGGGCAAAAGATAGAGTAGGTGAAGAGCGTATGAAAGGTGCTTATGCTTACAAAGATTTATTAAAGGCCTATGGAAAGGTGGCTTTAGGAACCGATTTTCCAGTGGAACATGTCAGTCCGTTTTATACGTTTCATTCAGCAGTTGCACGTCAGGATTTAGACAATTATCCTGAAGGCGGTTTTCAAATGGAGAATGCTTTAACAAGAGAAGAAACTTTAAAAGGAATGACCATTTGGGCAGCGTATTCTAATTTTGAAGACCATGAAAAAGGAAGCATTGAAGCTGGTAAGTTTGCCGATTTTATTATTCTTGATAAAAATATTATGGAGGTTAAAGCTTCAGAAATATCCAAAATAAAAGTGCTTAAAACTTTTGTTGCTGGCGAAGCACAATAACTTTTGTCATTCCTGTGAAAGCAGGAATCCATTACAATTAATTTGTTTCAATTTATAAAATTCCCACTTTCTAGGGAAATAATTATAATAAAATTCTATTGAAAAATATAACAACGTCATTGCGAGTGAAACGAAGCAATCTTTAAAATTGTAGTGTTAATCAATAAGATTACCATGTCGCTCTAAAAAAAGAGCTCCTCGTAATGACAAATTAAACTAAATATGGCAAAACTCTTTAACAACATTAGAAAAAAATTGGTTTC
>CAYQME010000086.1:5783-8310 GCA_964418645.1 uncultured Flavobacteriaceae bacterium | reverse complement strand
GACGAAGTCGCTTCATGGAAATGGATGAAGTTAGAAGATGTAAAAGTAGATATGGCATTGCATCCTGAAGCATATACTGAGTGGTTTAAAATAATATTCAGTACCTTTTATACACATATAAATATATCACAAAATGAGGGTAAAAGTTAGTAGAAAAGCTCATTTTAATGCAGCACATAGGCTATACCGTAAAGATTGGAGTAATGCTAAAAATCTTGACGTTTTTGGTAAATGTAGTAACCCAAATTACCATGGGCATAACTATGAGCTTATTGTAAGTGTTACTGGCAAAATTGATAATGAAACAGGTTTTGTTATTGATTTGAAGACCTTAAAAAACATTATTAAAAATGAAATAGAGGGTCCTTTTGATCACAAAAATCTGAATATTGAAGTATCAGAATTTAAAAACATAAATCCTACCACTGAAAACATTGCAGTTGTGATATATAACAAAATAAAACCACATCTAAAATCTAGTCTGGAATTGGAAGTGACGCTTTATGAAACTGCACGAAACTTTGTAACCTATTCTGGAGATTAATTCATGATTAATATATTATATCCACTTAAGTTTCAACCCATTTTAAAGGATAAAATTTGGGGTGGGCAAAAGCTAAGGACTACCCTTAATAAGAACAGCGATTTGCCTAACATTGGCGAAAGCTGGGAGATTAGTTATGTAGAAGAAGATACATCAGTAGTTGTAAATGGACAACTTAAAGGTCAATCTTTAAAGCAACTTATAGAAGCTTATACATCTGATTTAGTTGGAGAGAAGAATTACATGGTTTTTGGTAATAAGTTTCCTCTGCTAATTAAGTTTATAGATGCCAAGGAAGATTTATCTATACAATTACATCCAAATGATGAGTTGGCAAAAAAGCGCCATAATTCCTTCGGAAAAACTGAAATGTGGTATGTAATTCAGGCGGATAAAGATGCAAATCTTATCGTTGGGTTTAATCAGAAAGTTACACCAGAGATTTATTTAAAACACCTAGAAAATAAAACCCTTACTGAAATATTAAATTTTGACAAAGTTAAAGAAGGCGATACTTATTTTATTGAAGTTGGTCGAGTACATGCCATTGGAGAGGGAGTAATGCTCGCCGAAATACAACAAACTAGTGATATAACCTATCGGGTTTACGATTGGGATAGAGTAGATGATAGTGGTAATGAAAGAGACTTACATAATGATCTAGCAATCGATGCCATTGATTTTGAAATGAAAGATAATTTTAGAGTCAATTATTCTAAAGTAAAAAATGAATCTAATAAAATGGTAAGTTGCCCATACTTTACTACTAATTATTTAGAGATTACATCAAGCATTGAAAAAGAAAATAATCACGACTCATTTATAATTTATATATGCGTTGATGGTGAAGCTGAAATTATTACTGATTTGTTTTCTGAAACTATAAAAAAAGGAGAAACACTTCTACTTCCTGCTATAATTAAGACATATCAAATTACTTCAAAAAATGCTAAATTATTAGAAGTTTATGTGTAATAATTTATTTGTCTTTCCTATCAAAGTGGGAATCTATTTTGAATTAATTACTTACTTTTGTGGCTTACTAAAAAAACAATAATTATGGGAAACGTAAGAGATCTAAAAAAAGACATCAATTATGTTCTAGGAGATATCATTGAAGCTGTTTATGTATGGGAATATTCTAATACAGATAAAGACACCAAAAAAAGTGAAGCTATTATTGATGAAGCTATTGCTACTTTTGATGCTTTAATTACAAAGGTTAATGATAGAAGTGTCGAAAATAAGAAAGCACACTTTAAAGCAGTAAATAAAGAACTCGAAGACAAAGGACGTGCATTAATCGAAAAAATTAATAAACTATAGTATAAAAAAACGCGCTTTAAGCGCGTTTTTTTTATGTTAATTTTGTGCTTCCTGTTTGCGTTTTTTAATATGTAAGTCTAACTCTTTTCCGTATTTTGAATTAGCAATATTTTTTTGCAAACTATTGTAAATAGTATCCAAATATTTAATATTAGCATTGTAAATTTCAGCAATCGCAACATAAGGTGAGACTTCACTATCCTTATTATTCAAAGCAAAATTAATAGCATATAAATATTTTCGTTTTAATATACTCTCTCTTTTTTTATTTACAGCGTTTATTTTAGAAGTGTCTTTACTTTGTTGTGCTTCAAACTGTTCTTTTATAAGTTCTAAACTTTGGTTATTAAATTTAGAAATGATGCTATTAAACTCTTCAAGTTTCACTTGTTGTTTAGATCCTTTAATTTTTGGATTAAATCCGTAACGTTTCAAGGTTGTATTAATTTCGGTAATCCCTTTGTCAGCAAAAAATGCTATTCTTGAATTCTCAGCTCCGTTTTTATCCAACATCAAATATAAAACCTCTGGTTCTTCTAAATCACTATGCAATTCAAAAGGTTGCTCGCCATTTACAACTAATGAATCTAATACAACCAAAGTAGAGTCCTTTAGTTGTTGAAGATATATTGTTCCTTTTTTAAGGCCTTTAATTGT
>CAYQME010000086.1:0-5683 GCA_964418645.1 uncultured Flavobacteriaceae bacterium | reverse complement strand
TTGGCTTGACTACCTATAGCTAAGAAAAAATAGGGTGCCTTAATAAGTTTTGCAACTAAAATTAATAGTCCTGCGTGAATACTCATCCAAACAACGCCTATCACAATTAGACCAGCATTGTCAAATATAAGAGTTAAATCCATTTTCATACCAATAGACGCTACAAGTATGTAAATAAACACACTTCCAAATTTACTTGCACCAGCTCCTTCATAGTTCTTGGCATTTGTAAATGATAATAATATGGCAATAATGGTAGAAATACTTATCATCCAAAAGAATTCTGATCCTAAAAAAGTAAATATATTTCTTGTAGTTACGGATTCAATATTAGCCACGAGACCATCAAAATAAGGAGCAAAAAAGCCAGCGAAAAAGTGTGCGAAACTTACAGTTCCAAAAGCTATTGCTGCAATAATCATTAAATCGGTTAATGAAGGATTTCGTTTTATCTTTGCTGTAAATGCTGAAACTTTTTCTTTTAAAACTTCTATCGAAGAGCTGTCTGCTTTTAACCATTTATTAATGCGCTTTCGTTTTCCGATTCCTATTAACAAAATCGCCATCCAAATATTAGCTACCACAATATCAACAAACACCATACCTCCATATAGTTTTTGGTTATAGCCATAAATTTCCAGCATGGCGGTTTGGTTAGCGCCTCCTCCAATCCAACTTCCAGCAAGTGTAGATAAGCCTCTCCACACAGCATCTGGACCAACACCACCAACCGTTTCTGGTGAGACCATAGAAATTAATAAAATGGCTACTGGGCCACCAATAACAATACCAATAGTTCCTGTAAAAAACATGATTAATGCTTTCCAGCCTAAATTAAATACCGCTTTTAAATCGATACTTAGGGTCATTAAAACTAAAGCGGCAGGCAATAAATAACGGCTTGACATATAATACAAATTGGAGCTATGTTTAACTGCTTCTCCCGTATTGCTTAGGGTTTCCCACTCAGGAGCAATTAATCCTGTTGTTGTTAATAAAGCAGGCAACATGTATGCCATAAATAGTCCAGGCACAATTTTATAAAATTTGTTCCAAAAACCAGTTTTAATAGATTCGGTATAAAAAATAAAACCTAAGACCAACATTAATAATCCAAATACAATGGTGTCATCAGTAAATAATGGCGTGTTTTCCATAAAAATTAAATATTAAGCCAATAGGTTAATTTTACATTAAATGATCGCACTCTCGGTGCAAATACATTATTGGTAAAATAATTATCGTTGTAAACTACGAATAAATCTGATAATGGAGCAAAACGCCATTGTAATCTTGAATTAATACTAAAATTATCTTGTTGACTACTATATTGTATAAAAGTAGCCCAAAATAATTTTTTATTAAAAGTAATATCAACTCGTGGACCAATTAACCATATTGTTGCATTAGGATAAGGGTTTGGTAGATTAATCTTATCGTAGTTTATTTGTATTGAAGTTGAAAAATACGGCTGTAAACGTAAACTCATTTGCGCTCTCATAGAATACTTTTCTCCATTGTAAAACTTTCCAAATGACGGCCCTAAATTAAATGATAGATTTTTCTTGGAGTCTGAATTATAACGTAAATCAAAACTAGTATAATAATAATCTTCATCTCCAGGAAGAAGAATTGCATCATCTGATCCTGTTGGGTCAAAATCGTCAAAAAGATGAGTGAACCTGTTAAACATAGAAATTTCTAATCGCGAAGTATCATTAAAACTAGCTTGCCAACGACTCATGATGGTATAATCTGAGTTTTTAAAATTTAATTCTGGTTTCCATAAAATAAAAGGAGTTACGGAAAAACTATGCTTTTGGATACGCCCTTTTTTAGGCCAAAAGGTGCGTTGAATTTGAGGGCTAATTTTAAGAACATCTGTACGTCTTATAAATCCTAAATCTGAACGAAAATTTTCACCAATAAAAACACCACTAAGTCTAATATTCCAGTTTCTGCTAAAATATTCAGTAGAAGCACCAGTAGCCATATCTTTATTATTTACAGTAGGCGAAAACGATTTGTGGAAAAAATATTTCCCTACCCAAGTATTATCAGCAGAAGCTAAATTATAATCTATTCCTAAAACACGATTGTATTGATCTTCTTTAGCTAGGAAATCATAATCTTTAGTGGCTTGTTTATTAATAAACATAACGCTTAAATTAGAACGACTAAATAGTTTTTGCTGTATTGTTAAAACCGCATTGTTTGTCGTAGGTATTTCATTAGCAATATCTTCAGCAGTTTGCATATTTAAAATTCCTACTCGTAAATTATTGTTTACCTTACCACTAAGTCTTACACCAGCAGTAATATCATTTTCAATACTATTGCCATCAATATCACTTGCTATTCCAATACGTCTAGAAAAGAAAGGGTTTTCATCTCTACTATTACCAAAATCGGCAAAAAGATCACTATTTTCAATAAAAAATTGTCTGCGCTCAGGCAAAGAAATTTCAAATCGAGTTAAATTCGTTATTTGTTGATCTACTTCAACTTGCGAAAAATCGGGATTAAACGTAAGGTCAAGATTTAAACTGTTGTTTATTGTAAATTTTGCATCTCCACCAACTTTGAAATCGGTTTCAGATTTGTCATTTTCATAATCTTTAGAAGCAAAGGTGTTTACAAAAGGAATGATAGAAATTGGAGATTTAGACTTTCCTAAAGGTTTTTCAAAAATCATATCTCCCATATATGCCAAATTGAAAATAAATTGATTCTGAGGAATATTAATCCACGTATTATTTTCATTGTCTTTAGTATCGAAATGATAACTATTAAAACGCCATTTAGTTTCGCCTTCTCGATATTTAAAAGCCGATAAAGGAATAGACCATTCTAAAATGTAATAATTGTCATGAATTTTTGATGCACTGATCCATTTGGTATCCCAAGCCATATTAAACCCTCTAATATCCGACCCTCCTCCTGAAAGTAGCATTTCTCGTTGTACACCATATGCATTAGAACCAAAAAGAAAAGCATTTGTTCCGTCATTAAAAGTGTCAAACATTAAAGTTATGTTATCATTTCCTCGTGCACTAAAATCACGACGAAAAGATGGAATAATAAAATCATTTCCAGAAGAATTAATTTTCATACCTATATACAGATTGTCATCGTCAAAAAGCATTTTAATTTCAGCTTGTTGTTTGGAATGTAAAGAATCTGTAGGGAAATATTCCCAAAAATTTGTTGCTGCTTTTGTTTGACTCCATGCTGTTTCGTTTAAAACAGCATCAACAGTTATGGGTTCAGTAATATACTTTACATTTACGGTTTTGTTCTTAGTTCTTTGAGAAAAACTTATTGATACCGAAAATAATGCGGTTAGTAGAAGTAGTTTTTTCAATTCCTTTTAGGTTAGTGGAATCAAAAATAACAGGAATTATTTAGTACTAGACTAATACACTAAAATTTTAGGATTGTTTTAAGAGTTTTTAGGTTTTCTATTTGCTTTTTTAAGACTTTGCATAAGCATCCATTCTATTTGACCATTGGTGCTTCTAAATTCATCAGCAGCCCATTTTTCAATAGCTTTTAACATATCCTCATTAACTCGCAAAGCGAAAGCTTTCTTTTTTGCCATATCACTCTTTATTTAATTTACGTTGGTAAATAAACAATGCAATGGGTAACAATATACTAAATCCTATAATTATAAGTAAGAGTGAATTCCCTAAGGCTATTTGCACTCCTTTTGCAGTTTCAATAATCAAATAAGCCACATACATCATAATACTTGTAATAAAAAGGTTGATTATTCTTAACATTCTTGCACTAAATTTGTAATTTTTATATGCATTCTCCTCAGTAATATTTACCATATAATTATGAATATGTGGAAATCTATTTATTATAAACAATAACAAATATATTACTGTGGCTATTGATGGAATGAGCCATACTATAATTTTGTTATCATAACCATCAGCTTCACCTTTGGCATTAAAATGCGAGGCAACAATTTCTGGCATTTGTGAATACTCTGATATTACATAAAACCACATTAATAAAAGTAGGGCTATTGGTATACATTCAATAATAATATCAAAAGACTCATAGGGTATTTTTAATCTAGGCCTTTTTTTATACATTTTTATCTGTTTTTTTCTCTTTCAAAAATTGCATGTATGTAACCATGGTGGGACGTTGTAATGCTGTGCAAAGACCAACCTTGTTTAGCATATGAATTTAGTAAATCTTCAAGTTTATTTGAAGTATTCATTAACCCTAATTTAGGTTTTAATACTTTATATTCTTTCATTTTTATTGATTTAAGGTTCCTGTATTTAAAACTGGCGAAGCATCTTTATCACCACATAAAATAACCATAAGATTACTTACCATTGCTGCTTTTCGTTCTTCGTCTAAATCTACTATCTCTTTTTTACCTAGCTCTTCTAATGCCATTTCTACCATACTTACAGCGCCTTCAACAATTTTATGTCTGGCAGCTACAATAGCTGTTGCTTGTTGGCGTTTTAACATGGCATTTGCAATTTCTTGAGCATAAGCCAAATAACCTATTCTAGCTTCAAGAACTTCTATGCCTGCAATTGAGAGGCGTTCTTCTATTTCTTTTTCAAGTGCTTCACTTACTTCATTTACGCTAGAGCGCAGTGTAATGTCTTCGGTATGACCTTCATCAGCAAAATTATCGTAAGGATACATACTTGCCAATTTACGAACGGCAGCATCTGTTTGTACACGTACAAAATCTTCATAATTATCTACATCAAAAGCAGCTTTATAAGTATCTAATACACGCCAAACTAAAATGGTACTAATCATTATGGGATTACCTAATTTGTCGTTCACTTTTAAGCGTTCACTATCAAAGTTACTTGCTCTAAGAGAGATTTTTTTCTTTGTATAAAATGGATTCACCCAATAAAAACCATTCCTTTTAACTGAACCAACATACTTCCCAAAAAGTAGTAATACTCTTGAGTTGTTAGGTTGTACCATAATAAAACCAGCAGCAATAATTATTGCAGTGAGTATAATTAGAACAAACCAAGGGTTTTCAAAAGTAATGACTCCTCCAATACCGCCAAAAAACAGCATTAGAAATACAAATAACATTAAATAACCGTTTGCTGGAATAATAATTTTTTCTTCTTTCATGATATATAAATTTAATATGATATTAAAATGATATCATAAAGATATAATAAATTTTTATATTTCCAAACTTTTTATCATAAATATTTTTTGGCATGAAAGTTGTTTAATATAAATTGTAGTTATTTCATTGAATTCTTTTCAATACATAATAATTATATTTTGGTTGGTTAGTAGTAAAAAAGCATCGTTCCATTTTTGGATGATGCTTTTTTCTTTTTTTGTAGAATTAACACTAAAATACAGGGTTAAATTTTAATGATTCTTAGTTGAATAAAAGTGCATTTCATCGATGTTTTAGTATTTTTCATCTATAAATGTTAAAAAAAAGTGTATTTCATCGAATAAATAATGTTTTTAATCGATGAATTGAATATTAATTTTACATTTGAAGTGTACTAGAATTTAGTTTTTAGTTCAATGGATTAATTAATTAATATTTGCATTATGTTGTGGATCTAGAAACCCTAAATCTACCAATATAATAAATAAGCAAATTTTAGAAAAACCGAGATTGAGGGATCTCGGTTTTTTGTTTTATATA
>CAYQME010000085.1:0-8317 GCA_964418645.1 uncultured Flavobacteriaceae bacterium | reverse complement strand
CTAAGCTTGAAACTATAGATGGTAAGGCTAAATTTCGGGAAGATATTTGGGAACGGTCAGAAGGTGGCGGCGGAAGAACACGAGTCATAGAAAATGGTGCTGTTTTTGAAAAAGGAGGTGTAAATATTTCTGCTGTACATGGTAAATTACCCGAAACCATGCAAAAACATTTTAATGTAAAAGATGCTGATTTTTACTCTTGTGGATTAAGCTTAGTATTACATCCTAAAAGTCCGATGGTACCAACAGTTCATGCTAATTGGCGATACTTTGAAATGTATAATGAACAAGGCAACATTGTGGATAGTTGGTTTGGTGGCGGACAAGATTTAACACCTTATTATTTGTTTGAAGATGATGCAAAACACTTTCATCAAACTTGTAAAACAGCTTGCGACCAACATAATGCTGGGTTTTATAAAAAATATAAAACACGTTGTGATGAATACTTTTACAACTCACATCGTAACGAAGCACGAGGAATTGGTGGTTTGTTTTTTGATTATTGTAAAGCTTCAGATGATATGACTATGGAAAATTGGTATAACTTTGTAACTGAAATTGGTAATAGCTTCCTAGATGCTTATATTCCTATTGTTGAAAAACGAAAAGACTTACCTTACTCTGAAGCACATAGAACTTGGCAAGAAATTCGTCGTGGCCGTTATGTAGAGTTTAATTTGGTTCATGATAAAGGCACCCTTTTCGGACTTAAAACCAATGGAAGAATAGAAAGTATTTTAATAAGTTTACCACCTCATGTACAATGGCAATACAATCACACTCCTGAACAAGGAAGTGATGAAGAAAAATTAATTGAAGTTCTCAAAAATCCAATTGATTGGATTGATAAATAAACTAAATGTCCGGTTGAGCGCAGTCGAAACCTATCAAAAAATATAAATTATTTTATTATGTTCCCTTTACGAAGAAATAGAAGATTAAGAACAAACGAGGCCATTCGAAGTTTGGTTCGTGAAACCATAATTACACCCAACGCTTTTTTAGTGCCTCTTTTTATAGTTGAAGGCAAAGGCATTAAAGACGAAATTGCATCAATGCCAAACTACTTCAGATTTAGTTTGGATTTGTTGGAAAACGAAGTTAAAACACTTTGGTCATTAGGATTAAAATCGGTATTATTATTTGTAAAAGTACCTGACAATTTAAAGGACAATGCAGGAAAAGAAGCGCTAAACCCAAACGGATTAATGCAACGTGCTATAAAAACCGTTAAAAACGCATGTCCAGATATGTTGGTTATGACAGATGTGGCACTCGATCCCTATTCCATTTACGGTCATGATGGCATTGTGGAAAACGGCAAGATCATAAACGATGATACTACCGAATTTTTAGCAGAAATGAGTATTTCTCACGCGCAAGCAGGTGCTAATTTTGTGGCACCAAGTGATATGATGGATGGACGTATTTTAACCATTCGCAAAGCATTGGAAGATGAAGGCTTCACAGATACTGGCATCATGAGTTATTCGGCTAAATATGCATCCGCTTTTTATGGCCCTTTTAGAGATGCCTTAGATTCTGCTCCTGTAGATTTAGTTAATATTCCTAAGGATAAAAAGACCTATCAAATGGATTTTGCTAATCGTTATGAAGCCCTTCGTGAGACTGAAATGGATATCGATGAAGGCGCAGATATTGTGATGGTAAAACCCGGAATAGCGTATTTAGATATTGTTAGGGATGTAAAAAATGAATTTGATGTGCCTGTTGCTGTTTATCAAGTAAGTGGCGAATATGCTATGATTAAAGCAGCGGCCGAAAAAGGCTGGTTAAACCACGACCAAATTATGATGGAAACTACTACAGCTTTTAAACGTGCAGGAGCAGATATTATAGCATCGTACTTTGCTAAAGATATTGTAAAATTGATTTCTTAACTTTCAAGAAAGTTTTGAATTTAATACAATGTCTAAAAATTTATTTTTTACACTCTCTTGTTTTCTTTTAACGACATCTTCTATTTACGCACAATTACAATATGCTACTCCAGAAGAAGTCGATTTAGATTCTAATTTTATAAATACAAAAGTAGATTCAATAATGACGCTTGGTATAAGAAAACAAGCATTTCCCGGAGCACAACTATTGGTTGCTAAAGAAGGCCATATTATTTTCCATCAAGCCTATGGATATCACACTTTTGATAGCATACAAAAAGTTGGTTTAGATGATATTTATGATCTTGCTTCCGTTACCAAAATTACAGGACCATTGCCTGCTCTTATGAAATTATATGATGAAGGCAAACTAGATTTAGATGCCCCGTTTAGCAGATATTGGAATTCGTGGAAACATAGAAAAGATAAAAAATATATTACACTCCGTGAGTTATTAGCTCACCAATCTGGAATGCAGCCATATATCGTTTTTTTAAATGTAGTGCTGAAAAATGAAAAATTAAAAAGCCGTTTTGTCAGAGTAGAGTATAGTAAAAGGTTTTCAAATCAAGCATTTGAAAATATCTATATCAAAAAACGTTTTAAAAATAAAGTGTACCGAAAAATAAAACGCTCCAAAGTAAATGAGGACAAAACCTATAAATACTCAGGATTGGCCTCTTTAATCTATCCGCAACTTATTGAAAATATTACTGGTGAATCATATACAGCGTATCTTCAAAAGAACTTTTTTCAACCTTTAGGTTGTGAAACTTTAGGGTATCTTCCGACATTAAAAGGCTTTAATAATGCTATTGTTCCAACTGAATATGATTCTATCTTCAGAAAAACGCTAACCAAGGGTTGGGTTCATGATGAAAATGCAGCACTTCTTGGTGGTGTTTCTGGAAATGCAGGGTTATTTGGTACAGCAAAAGACCTTGCCATATTAATGCAAATGTATATGCAAAAAGGCTCATATAATGGGAAACGATATATAAAAGAGACAACACTCAACGAATTTACTAAAATTCAATATCCAGAGAATAATAACCGTCGTGGATTGGGTTTTGACAAGCCATTAATCGGAAATGATACCTTAAGCATAAAAAAAGCGTATCCTGCACCTGAAGTAAGTCCTGAGAGTTTTGGACATGCTGGTTTTACAGGTACTTTTGTTTGGGCAGACCCTGAAAACGAGATGGTTTTTATATTTCTCTCAAATAGAGTTTATCCAACGCGAACGCATCGCAATATCTACAATTTAAATACTCGCCCAGCATTACAACAAGTATTCTATCTGGCTTCAAAAACACAGGATTAATTCGCAAATAATTAGTATTTTAGAACTTTAAAATGACTTCATGAGCTTACTCATTTTTTTTGCATTTATTTCTATTTTTGTGTCCTTCTTATGTTCTGTTTTAGAAGCTGTGTTACTGAGTGTTTCTCCAACTTTTATAAACATAAAAAAGAATGAAGGAAAAGCATTTGCCATTGCCTTAGAGATTATAAAAAAAGATATCGATAAACCTCTTATTGCTATTTTAACTTTAAATACTATTGCACATACTGTTGGGGCTATTTTGGTAGGTGTACAAGCTGAGAAAGTGTTTGGGAATGGAGATAATTCCATCATGATTGTCTCTGCCTTAATGACCCTTTTAATTTTAGTGGTTTCAGAAATTATCCCTAAAACTATTGGCGCAACGTATTGGAAACAACTCGTAGGAGTGTCTTCAAGAATTTTAATTGTTTTGATATTTGTTTTTAAGTGGACTGGCATTATTTGGGTAATGCAACGTATTACTAGTCTATTTGGTAAAGCAACTCATGGTAGTGTTTTGAGTAGAGAAGATTTTCATGCTATGACCGATATTGCTCAAGAAGAAGGTGTTTTTCAAGAATCTGAAAGTGTAATTATTAAAAATCTCATCAATTTTAAGGAGGTTCATGTTAAGGATATTATGACCCCTAGAATTGTTATGAAAAGAGCTTCAGAGAATATGAAAATAAAAACGTTTTATGATGAAAATCCAAACTTGAAATTTTCAAGAATTCCTATCTATACAAAAAATACTGATGATATTTCGGGCTATTTCTTAAAAGATAATTTACTGGAAAGCATCATCAAAGGGAATGGAGATAAAACACTAAAATCTATTCAGCGTAAATTGTTAGTTACAACTAGGAATTTACCTATTCCTGAACTATTTGAAACCTTAATTGCTAAACGCGAACATATTGCTTTGGTTGTTGATGAATATGGCTCCGTAAGTGGTTTAGTAACGCAAGAAGATGTTATAGAAACCCTTTTAGGTTTAGAGATTATGGACGAAAGCGATAATGTAGCCGATTTACAACTATTAGCAAGAAAAAGCTGGGAAACAAGAGCAAAACGATTGGGGATAATTGAAGAAAAAAAATCTGATGATTAATGGCAAATTGTACTATTAATACACCACTTGGGGTGGCAAAAATAATTGGGGATGAAGATGGTGTTTCTTCTGTTACGATTTTAAATTCAAATGAAATCGTATCAGATACTATTCCTAAAGAACTTCAGGATTGTGTGTATCAACTTCAAGAATATTTTAACAACGAACGGAAACGTTTCCGATTAAAGCTAAATCCACAAGGGACAGATTTTCAAAAAAAAGTCTGGACGGAATTACAAACCATTCCTTATGGGAAATCAATCTCATATCTCGAGTTTTCAAAACAATTAGGTGATGTAAAAGCCATTCGTGCTGTGGCGAGTGCAAATGGAAAAAACCCATTATGGATTATTGTGCCTTGTCATCGTGTCTTAGGAAGTGATGGCAGTTTAACTGGATATGCAGGAGGTATACATAGGAAACAATGGTTGTTAGAACATGAAAGTCTTTATAAACAAGAATCTCTATTTTAGCTAAAGATAATTCTGTTAAAAAAGAAAACTGACAAACTATTTAATTTCATATATTTAATTCAACAAAACACATATTAATGAAACTTCTAAAATTTCTCATTTCTCTAGTACTAACCTTTGCTATTTTTTATGCGCTAAATACTAAGTTTGGTTCTATCCCTCCAATTGGAAAATTTTTATCACCGTCTCAAGGTATTTGGCAAAACGAAACCAATGAATCCACAACAGGCAACATTCAAATGGATGGTCTTTTAGATAAGGTTACCGTTCATTATGATGTACATCTAATTCCGCATTTATTTGCTCAAAACGATTTAGACTTGTATAAAGCCCAAGGATACATTACTGCGAAACATAGGTTATGGCAAATGGAATTTCAAACGTATGCTTCTGCTGGTCGTTTATCTGAAATAATTGGAGAAAAAGCATTGAATTACGATAGGCAAGAGCGCAGAAGAGGTATGGGTTTTGGTGCTGATAATGCTATGGAAAAAATGAAAGATGATCCTGAAGTGCTTTCGTTTTTAGAAGCTTATCGCGATGGAGTAAACAGCTATATTAAACACTTACAACCTAAAGATTACCCCGTTGAATATAAACTATTAGACTACCAACCCGAACTATGGACCACAAAAAAAACAGCATTATTACTCATGTATATGACTAAAATGCTGGCTGGTGGCGATTCCGATTTGGAATACACCAATGCTTTGCGATTATTTGGTAAAGAACGTTTTGATTTACTATATCCTGATTTTTTTGATGTGAATGATCCCGTTATTCCTAAAGAACACGATTGGTCAACTTTAGTAAACGCCGAACAAACTCCGATTCCTGAAAGTATATTCCCTTTAGATTCGATTACCGAAACGATGGATAAACCACATCCAAATAATGGTAGTAATAATTGGGCTGTGTCCGGAGATAAATCTTATTCCGGACATCCAATTTTAGCAAACGACCCACATTTAGGGCTCAACTTACCATCTATTTGGTTTGTAATGCAACTTGCAACACCAAAGCATAATGCTTTTGGAGCGACACTCCCTGGAGCTTTAGGAATAATTTCGGGGTTTAATAAATACATCGCTTGGGGAGAAACCAATGCGACTCGGGATGTTTTAGATTGGTATAAAATTGAGTTAAAAGACGATACAAGAACACAATACAAGTATGGAACTCAATGGAAAAACACTTCTGTTCGAGTTGAAGAAATTAAAATCAGAAATCAGAAATCGTATTTAGATTCTGTTATTTATACACATTATGGCCCGGTGAGCTATGATAAGAATTTTAAGGGGAAAGGTAATAAAGTAGGTTATGCCATGAAATGGGTTGGTCATATTGGTGGCAACAATCAACGTACATTTTTAGGCTTAAACAATGCTAAAAATTATAATGATTATCTCGCTGCTTTAAAACATTACGTGGCTCCGGCACAAAATTTTGTTTTTGCGTCCACAGAAGGTGATATTGCTCTCTGGATACAAGGAACATTTCCTAACAAATGGAAAAGTCAAGGAAAATTTTTAATGGATGGCAACAATCCTGATAACGAATGGCAAAGCTTTATTCCTCAAGAAAATAACGCCCATACAAAAAATCCAAAGCGAGGTTTTGTGAGTTCTGCGAACCAGCATCCTGTAGATAAATCATATCCGTATTATGTGTTTAATGATGGATATGAAACTTATAGAAATAGAGTAATTAATAATTTTTTTCGTTCAAAAGACAAATTTAATATCCAAGATTTTAAAGATTTACAAACCAATAATTTTAATCTCAAAGCTTCAGAGTTGTTGCCTTATATTTTTAATCACATGGATACTTCAAAATTAAATTCCGAAGAAAAAGAAGTATATAATCAAATTAAATCTTGGGATTACAATACAGATATTAATCAAAAAGCTCCCAGTATTTGGGCAAGTTGGTGGCCGAAAATATTTAATTTAACTTGGGACGAATTTGAGCTTGATAGTGTTGCGTTAGATAAGCCCTTTACTTATCAAACCATTTACATGCTAAAAAATTACCCAGATGATGCATTTATGGATATTAAAAACACACCAGAAAAAGAAACTGCTAAGGACTTGTTTTTAATTGCCTTTAAAGAAACTGCTAAGGACTTGTTAGCATGGAAATCTAAACATGGTGAATATCTCTGGAAAGATTATAAAGCCACTTTTGTTGGCCATTTACTCCAAGCCCTACCTGCATTTTCAAGATTTAATATTCCTATTGGTGGTGACAGTAATACTGTAAATGCCGCTTCAAAAAATCATGGTCCTTCATGGCGAATGATTGTAGAATTGACCTCGCCACCAACGGCTTTAGGTATTTATCCCGGAGGACAATCTGGAAATCCTGGGAGCAAGTATTACGATAATTTTATAGATGAATGGGCTGCAGGTGAATACTATAAATTATTATTTATGCAAGACTCAAATAATACAAAAGGTATCATTGATACTCAAACCTTAACACCAAAACCATGAATAAGAAAATAATCAACTTTGTAGCTACAATCATTATTGCACTTATCTTATCACAGTTTTTAGCTTGGTGGTCTATAATGTTAGCTGCCATTATAACAGCCATTTTAATACCGCTTAAAAAAGCTGCTGTTTTTATTGTGCCGTCTTTAGCGGTCGCATTATTATGGATTGTCCAATCTTGGTTATTAAGTAGTACTAATGATTATATTTTAGCAAAAAAAATAGCCTTCCTTTTACCTTTAGGCGGAAATCCTTATGTGCTAATGTTAGTCACAGGAATAATTGGAGGATTAGCTGCAGGTGTTGCCGCTATTTTTGGGAAACAATGCCATGTTTTATTTGGAAAGAAAAGTAATTAATATGATTACTAAACTTAATTTAGAAAACATCTTATTTCTGGATATAGAAACTGTTCCAGAAGTGCAGCATTTCTCTGAATTAGCTGCTCCTAAGCAAGAACTTTGGAAACTTAAATCACAATACCAACGGAAAGATGACTTTACCGCTGAAGAGTTTTATGAACGTGCCGGGATTTGGGCCGAATTTGGCAAAATAATATGCATTTCCGTAGGTTATTTTTCACTTAAAGGAGATATAAGAGCTTTTAGAACTACTTCATTTCATGGTACTGAAATCACACTCTTAAAAGATTTTAAAAGCTTGTTGATTTCTCATTTTAGTCAAGCCAAACACCTGTTATGTGCCCATAATGGTAAGGAATTCGATTTTCCTTATATTGCGCGTCGTATGATAATTAATAATATTGAATTACCATACAAGCTCAATCTTTTTGGTAAAAAACCTTGGGAAGTCCCTCATTTAGACACTTTAGATTTATGGAAATTTGGTGACTATAAAAACTATACTTCTTTAAAACTTTTAACCAATGTTCTTGGAATTCCATCGCCAAAAGATGACATCGATGGTAGTGAAGTGTATCGTGTTTACTATGAGGAAGAGGATATAGATAGAATTGTAAACTATTGCGAAAAAGACACCATTGCAGT
>CAYQME010000084.1:0-8405 GCA_964418645.1 uncultured Flavobacteriaceae bacterium | reverse complement strand
CAACTTTCTATCAAAAAGTAGTCAAATATTTAGTTTTCGGAAATGTCTTAAAAAACAATACTTATCCATTGTCGGTTAGTGCAGAACGGATTATTCAAGCCATTGAAATTATCCATTATGCTAAAAGTATTAATGCTGAATATATTGCCCATGGTAGTACTGGAGCAGGAAACGACCAGGTAAGATTCGATTTGATATTCCAAACTTTGGCTCCTGAAATTGAAATTATCACACCAATTAGAGATAAGTCACTGTCCAGACAAGAAGAGATTGATTATTTAGTTGAAAATGGTGTAGATATGTCTTGGCAAAAAGCAAAATACTCCATTAACAAAGGACTTTGGGGAACAAGTGTTGGAGGAGACGAAACACTAACGTCCAACAAGCCATTGCCCGAGAGTGCTTATCCTTCACAATTACAAAAAGAAGGTCAGGAAAAGGTAATACTTTCATTTAATAAAGGAGAATTAGTTGCGATAAACGGAAATGAGAATAGTCCAGCAACGAATATTAAAATCTTGAATGATTTGTCATCTGCGTTTGCCATTGGGAGAGACATTCATGTTGGAGATACCATTGTAGGTATTAAAGGCAGAGTTGGTTTTGAAGCTGCAGCAGCTACTATAATTATTAAGGCACACCATTTATTAGAAAAGCACACACTTACCAAATGGCAATTGCAACATAAGGATTATATGGCGGATTGGTATGGGACACACTTGCATGAAGGTCTGTACTTGGATCCTGTTATGAGAGATATGGAAGCATTTCTAGAGAATGGCCAAAAGCAAGTGTCAGGTGATGTTATAGTAACCCTTAAGCCGTATCATTTTTCTTTAGATGGGATTACATCTAAGCACGATTTAATGAATGCAGATTTTGGAAGTTATGGTGAAATAAACAAAGGTTGGACTGCCGATGACGCTAAAGGGTTTATCAAAATCTATGCAAATCAAGGTAAAATATATAATCAAGTAAACAATTAATTATGATAGAGGGTGGAATAATTGGCGGCGCAGGATATACTGCTGGAGAATTAATAAGGTTGTTATTGAATCATGCAGGGGTGAATATTAATTTTGTGTTTAGCACGTCAAATACTGGGAATAAAGTAAGTAGTGTACATCAAGATTTAGTTGGCTCAACAGATTTAATTTTTACAAGCAACATCAATACAGATGTTAATGTATTATTCTTGTGTTTAGGACATGGCAACTCTAAAGCATTTTTAGAGAAAAATCAGTTTTCAGCACACACTAAAATCATAGATTTAAGTAATGATTTTAGACTAAAAAAGGATAAAATTTTTGAAAATAAAACCTTTGTCTATGGATTGCCAGAATTACAAAAAGACAACCTAATAAAGGCTAATTATATTGCAAATCCAGGATGCTTTGCAACAGCCATTCAATTGGCTATTTTACCTTTAGCAAAACATGATTTGCTGGATGAAGATATACATGTAAATGCAGTTACAGGATCTACGGGAGCAGGAACGTCTTTGTCTAAAACCACGCATTTTACATGGCGAGATAATAATTTTTCGTATTACAAACCGTTTACGCACCAACATTTGGGAGAGATTAATCAATCAGTAAAGCAATTGCAAAAAGGGTTCAATGCTGATATCAATTTTATGTCAAACAGAGGTAATTTTTCAAGAGGCATATTTGTGACAGCATATACCAATTTTAAAGGAAGTTTGGAAGAAGCGAAAGCAATGTACTCAGACTATTATAAAGAAGCTGCATTTACATTTGTTTCGGATGAAGAATTGCATTTAAAACAAGTAATAAACACCAATAAATGTTTGCTTCATGTACATAGACATGAGAACAAATTATTAATCACAAGCATTATTGATAATCTTTTAAAAGGTGCTTCAGGGCAAGCCGTTCATAACATGAATTTAATGTTTGGTTTTGCTGAAACTGAAGGATTGAAACTTAAAGCAAATTATTTTTAACATAAACAAGACCTGTCAGGTTTTTAAAACCTGACAGGTCTTTAAAGTAAAAACTATGAAAATCGCAATAATAGGAACAGGAAATTTAGGACAATCCATAGCCAAAGGACTGATTACTACAAATGCTATTACGAGTTTGTATTTAACAAAACGGAATGTTGGAGATATCCAAAGTTTTAAAGGCTACCAGAATGTTGTAATTACTTCGGATAATACAGAAGCAGCACAACAATCAGACATTCTAATTTTTGCTGTTCAACCAGCACATTTTGAAATCATATTAAAGGAAATTGAACCGTTGCTAAAGGAGAAACATGTTATTATTTCTACAATTACAGGCTATAGTATTTCTAAGATCGAAGCTATTGTTGGCACTCATCAGTTTATAATTAGAGCAATGCCAAATACAGCCATAGCAGTTGGAAAATCCATGACCTGTTTATGTAGTAATGAAAAAGGTGAAAAACGCATAAAGATTGCTGAAGCTATTTTTAATCGTTTGGGAACGTCTATTGCAATTCCAGAAAATCAAATGCAAGCAGCAACAGTGGTTTGTGCTAGCGGTATTGCCTTTTGGATGCGATTGATTAGAGCGACAACGCAGGCTGCAATTCAATTGGGTTTTGATGCTAAAGAAGCACAAGAATTGGCGATGCATACCTGTGAAGGCGCTGCTAATTTACTGATTATAAATGGGAATCATCCAGAGCAGGAAATTGATAAAGTAACCACGCCAAAAGGCTGCACCATTGAAGGCTTGAATGAAATGGAACACAAAGGATTAAGTTCGTCTTTAATACAAGGTATGGTCACGTCTTTCAATAAAATTAATACGATTAAAACTGAACAATTATGAGCCTATTTAATGTGTATCCGTTGTTTGATATTACACCAGTAAAGGCTAAAGATGTATATGTTTTTGATAAAAACGACACTAAATATTTAGATTTATATGGAGGTCATGCTGTGATTTCTATTGGTCATTCGCATCCTGAATATGTAAAAAATATAAGTGAGCAAGTTGGGAAGCTTGGGTTTTACAGTAACTCTATTCAAAATCCTTTGCAAACTGAATTATCTGAAAAATTAGAAAAATTGTCTGGTTGTGTAGGGTATCAATTATTTTTGTGTAATTCAGGAGCCGAGGCCAATGAAAATGCATTAAAATTAGCATCGTTTCACACAGGCATAAAGAAAGTTTTAGCTTTTAAAAATGCATTTCATGGCAGAACTTCTGCAGCAGTTGTTGTAACGGATAATCCTAAAATAGTAGCGCCTCTAAACGCACAACAAGAGGTTGAATTTTTTGAATTAGGCAATTTGGATGCGGTCGAAAAATCTCTTCAAGGAAATGATGTTTGTGCCGTAATTATTGAAACAATTCAAGGTATTGGTGGTTTAGATGAAAGCACAACAGCGTTTTATCAAGGCTTGAGTCAATTGTGTAAACAATACAACACAGTGTTCATTGCAGATGAAATACAATCTGGTTTTGGAAGAACGGGAGATTTTTTTGCGTTTCAAAAGCATAATATCGTTCCTGATATAATATCAATGGCAAAAGGTATGGGAAATGGATTCCCAATAGGAGGTATCTTAATTCATCCTGATATTAAAGCATCGTTCGGATTGTTAGGAACTACTTTTGGTGGCAATCATTTGGCTTGTACAGCATCATTGTCAGTGTTAAAGGTTTTAGAGGGCGAACAATTACTTCAAAACGCAAAAGATGTTTCATCATACTTTATTGAAAAAGTCAAAACGCTTCCTAATGTGAAATCAATTAAAGGTCGTGGATTAATGTTAGGATTAGAATTTGATTTTAATATTTCAGAATTGCGAAAAAAACTCATTTTCGAGCATCACATTTTTACAGGAAGTGCAAAGAATCCCAATTTATTGAGAATACTTCCTCCGTTAACTATTCAAAAGCATCATATAGATGTGTTTTTTGAAGCATTAAAAGAAGAACTAGAGTAATGTCATTACGACGTAGTGAAGTAATCTCTTTAATAAGATTGCCACAGCAAATTAATTTACTTCGCAATGACAAAATGATTCATCATGAAAAAATATACTGATATAAAAGACATTGTAAATCTTTCTGAAATTATTCAGGAAGCCATTCAATTGAAACAAAATCCTTTTCAATTTGAAGATTTAGGAAGGCACAAAACCTTGGTTATGTTGTTTTTCAATGCTAGTTTAAGAACCCGATTAAGTACCGAAAAGGCAGCAAAATACTTAGGAATGGATGTTATGATACTCAATGTAACTGATGCTTGGAATTTAGAATTTGAGGACGGAACAATCATGAATTTAAATACCTCTGAACACATAAAAGAAGCGGCTCAAGTTATTTCGCAATATGCCGATATTATTGCTGTTCGAGCATTTCCAAGTTTGATTGACAAGCAAAAAGATGAACAAGAGTATGTGCTTAACAGCTTTATAAAATATGCTTCAATTCCCATTGTAAATATGGAAAGTGCAACAGCACATCCATTGCAAGCATTAACAGATGCAATTACGATTGAAGAGTTAAAAACAAAACCTAAGCCTAAAGTTGTTTTGTCATGGGCACCTCATCCCAAAGCATTACCACATGCTGTGGCAAACTCGTTTGTAAAAATGATGCAAGAGTTAGATGTAAATTTTACTATAACACATCCAAAAGGATATGAATTAAATTCTGAAATTACCAAAAACACACCAATAAATTATAATCAGGAAGAAGCTTTAAAAAATGCCGATTTTGTTTATGTTAAAAATTGGAGTAGTTATAGTAATTATGGGAAAGTTTTAAGCCAAGACACAAATTGGATGATGACACAAGAGAAGCTTGGGAAAGCCAAATTTATGCATTGTTTACCAGTGCGACGAAATGTGGTTGTTGAGGACGTTGTTTTAGACAGTGAGCAATCTATAGTGATTCGACAAGCCAATAATAGAACTTTTACAGCACAAGTAGTCCTAAAACAAATTTTACAAAATAAATAGACCTGACAGGTTTTAAAAACCTGTCAGGTCTAAAATTAAATAATGAAGACACTAAAAATTATAAAAATAGGAGGCAATATTATCGATAACCAAGATGCATTACATACTTTTTTAGAACAGTTTTCTAAAATAGAAGGATTAAAAGTATTGGTACATGGTGGCGGAAATCTGGCTACACAATTAGCAAATAAAATGAATATTGAAGTTAAAATGGTTGATGGCAGACGTATTACGGACGAATCTACATTAGATATTATAACCATGGTGTATGCTGGGAAAATCAATAAAAATATTGTGGCAAAACTCCAAGCCAATCAATGCAATGCTATTGGTTTTACAGGAGCAGATGGAAACTGTATAATTGCTGAAAAGAGACCTGTTAAAACTATAGATTATGGCTTTGTTGGCGACGTGAAACAAGTGAATACTGAAACATTAGGGTTGCTTTTAAAAAGTAACATCATTCCTGTTTTTTGCGCCATAACGCATGATGAAAACGGACAATTGCTTAATACAAATGCCGATACTATAGCTTCAGAATTGGCAATTGCTTTTGCACAAAAGTTTAAAACAGAGTTGTACTACTGTTTTGAAAAAAATGGTGTTTTAAAAGATATAAATGACGATACTTCAGTTATCGAAAACATTAATACAGATAATTATAAAAAATTAAAAAATCAAAGTATTATAGCTGAAGGAATGCTGCCAAAATTAGATAATTGCTTTCATGCATTATCCCATAAAGTACACAAAGTATGTATTGGGAAACAAGAGATGCTTTTTAATACGAATACAAAATTTACAACAATTAAAGACTAATGATACAAGAGCGATTAATAACAAATGCAATAGCGTTACTCAAAAAAATGATTGAAACGTCTTCTTTTTCTTCCGAAGAAGATAAGACTGCTGTGCTTATAGAAAAGTGGTTTGAGCAATATCATATTCCATATAAAAGAACCGTAAACAATGTTTGGGCTGTAAATAAATATTTCGACAAAGCTAAGCCAACACTTTTATTGAACTCACATCATGACACCGTAAAACCTAATAATGCTTACACCAAAGATCCGTTTAAAGCCATAGTGGAAAATGTAAAATTGTATGGTTTAGGAAGTAATGATGCTGGAGGTTGTTTGGTGTCCTTATTGGCGACGTTTACCCATTTTTATAATGAAAAGAATTTGAAATATAATTTGGTGCTGGTAGCTTCAGCCGAAGAAGAAAGTAGTGCTGAAAACGGATTAAACAGTATGTTATCAATAATTCCTGAAATTGACGTTGCCATTGTTGGGGAACCAACGCTTATGAATTTGGCCATTGCCGAAAAAGGATTGGTGGTTTTTGATGCCGTGGTAAAAGGCACACCAAGTCATGCTGCACATCCAAACGATGATAATGCCATTTATAATTCAATAAATGTGCTTAAATGGTTCAAAGATTTTAAATTTAAAAAAAGCTCAAAAATTTTAGGAGATGTTAAAATAACAGTGACACAAATCAATGCTGGTAAGCAACATAATGCAGTTCCTGCAGATGTAAAATTAGTTATAGATGTTCGTGTAAATGATGCCTATACAAATAATGAAATAGCAGACATACTAATTAGGGAAGCGCCTTGTGATGATATAGTACCACGGAGTTTAAAATTAAATGCATCTTCAATTCCAATAGAACATGAACTTGTACAGGCAGGAATTGCATTAGGAAGAGCAACTTATGGTTCGCCAACTTTATCAGATCAAGCGGTATTGTCCTGTCCATCTTTAAAATTAGGACCTGGAGATAGTACGCGTTCTCATACAGCAGATGAGTTTATTTATATAAATGAAATAGAAGAAGGCATACAAATTTATGTTGAATTATTGAATAAAGTAATGGCATAAACAAATCAACGCATTAACGAATAAACATTTAAACGATGAAACTTTGGGATAAAGGGATAACAATAGATAAAAAAATAGAACAATTTACGGTAGGAAACGATAGAGAAATCGATTTACACATTGCAAAGTACGATGTACAAGCCTCTTTAGCACATGCTAAAATGTTAGAAAGTATCAATATTATTTCTGTTAAAGAATTACAACAACTGGAAGAAGGGTTGAACACATTACAACAACAAATTGAAGACAGCATGTTTGTAGTCGAACCTCAATTTGAAGATGTGCATTCAAAAATTGAATTTGAGCTTATAAGAACTTATGGAGACGTTGGAAAAAAGATACATACTGCACGATCCAGGAACGATCAGGTTTTAGTGGCATTACAATTGTATTACAAAGACAGCCTAAGGCTGGTTTATGATAAAACTAAAGTTCTATTTAATACACTGCTACAACTAGCTGATACGCTTAAAGATAGTTTGCTTCCAGGTTACACACATTTACAAGTGGCAATGCCATCTTCATTTGGGTTGTGGTTTTCAGCCTATGCCGAGTTATTAATTGACGATGTGTATCTATTGCATGCAGCCTTAAAAACGGTTGATCAAAATCCCTTGGGATCAGCAGCAGGTTATGGTAGTTCGTTTCCTATTGATAGAGATTTTACAACACATGAATTAGGATTTTCAACCTTAAAATTCAATGTTGTCGCAGCACAATTGAGTCGCGGTAAAAGCGAGCGTACTATTGCCACATCTCTAGGAAGTTTGTGCAATACTTTGGGGCGATTTGCAATGGATATTTGCCTGTATATGAGCCAGAATTTTGATTTTATTTCGTTTCCAGATGCGCTCACGACAGGGAGTAGTATTATGCCACATAAAAAAAATCCAGATGTATTTGAATTGATTAGAGGTAAGTGTAATAAAATTCAAGCCTTGCATACAGAAATGCTGTTAATTACCAATAATCTACCAAGTGGTTACCATCGTGATTTTCAGTTGTTAAAGGAAAATATGATTAACGCTTTTATAGACGTTATAGACATTTTAGATATTCTTAATTATGCTATTCAGCAGGTTATTGTAAAGGATGTTAATCTCAACGACGACAAATACAAATACCTTTTTACAGTAGATAGTATCAATAATTTGGTGGTTGATGGTATGTCGTTTAGAGAAGCCTACCAACACATAGGAGCACAAGTACAAACTGGAACTTACAAGCCCAATAGGTCTAAACAACACACACATATTGGTAGTATTCATAATTTAGGTTTGGATAAGATTAGAGCGAAGTTTCCTGAATGATTGCCTTTGTAAGAAAAATACGCTAACTTCGTTTTTGTCTGCTTTATTTAGATAACTGTCGATAAACAAACATTGAAACATTTTTTATCTTAAAATTAAACGAACGTTTCAATTAATCAATAAAAAAAGCGCACTATTTCTAATGCGCTTTTAAAAAACCCAAAATATTCAATTATTATTAACCATTATTCAACTAAATTATAGTGGATTGTCCTAAATGTATGTTTGTAAAGTTAAGGTTGC
>CAYQME010000083.1:6359-8445 GCA_964418645.1 uncultured Flavobacteriaceae bacterium | reverse complement strand
GAATTTTTAAATATTTTATTAGATTTTCTAATGTTATCTAGAATAATAAAGGCATCTTGCCCTGGAACTTTTTCTTGAGTTTTCTTTGGAATATCGTAATAATATGTAGCTCCATCTTTTACTGTATAAAAGGATGAATTTCCTGAAGCAAGCATTCCATTTACCCAAGCTGCTGGTGCTTTACCTTCAGCTTTCATCATTTCAATGCCTTTTTCAACACCTATGGCATCCCAAATTTGGAAAGGACCATGTTCCCAACCAAAACCAGCTTTCATAGCATCATCGATTTTGTATAGCTCATCTGAAATTTCAGGAATCCTATTAGTTACGTACTGAAACATTGCTGCAAAATTTTGTCTGTAAAATTCTCCAGCTTTATCTTTCCCTGTTACTAATACTTTAAAACGATCAATAACTTTGTCAATAGTTTTGGTAAGCTCTAAAGTTGCAAATTTTGCGCGCTTCTTTTGGCGGTATTCTAGAGTATCTAAATCGAGAGATAGAATTTCTTTTTTACCTTCAGCCGAAACGATTTTTTTATAAAATCCTTGTCCTGTTTTGCTTCCTAGCCATTTATTTTCCATCATCGTATTGATGAAATCTGGCAGTTTAAAAAGCTCGTGAGCTTCGTCATTAGGACAATTGTCGTATATACCATTGGCAACATGTACCAAAGTATCTAATCCAACAACGTCTACAGTTCTAAATGTAGCAGATTTTGGACGACCAATAACAGGTCCTGTTAATTTATCGATTTCTTCAATAGTTAGACCTAATTCTTTTACTTGATGGAATAAGGATTGAATACCGAAAATGCCAATTCTATTTCCTATAAATGCAGGTGTATCTTTTGCAATTACAGATGTTTTTCCGAGGAATTGCTCACCATAACCATTTAAGAATTCTAAAACTGAAGCATCAGTTTTTGGACCAGGAATGATTTCGAATAATTTTAAATAACGTGCTGGATTGAAAAAGTGTGTGCCACAGAAATGTTTTTGAAAATCATCACTACGTCCTTCACTCATGAATTTTATAGGAATTCCAGAAGTGTTAGATGTAATTAATGTTCCTGGTGTTCTGTATTTGTCCAAGTTTTCAAAAACCATCTTTTTAATGTCTAATCTTTCTACAACAACTTCAATAATCCAATCTACATCTGCAACTTTCGCAATATCATCTTCAAGATTTCCAGCAGTGATTCTACTAGCAAATCTTTGGTTGTAAATTGGTGAGGGTTTAGATTTTAAAGACGCCTTTAGAGAGTCGTTCACTAGTCTATTACGCACTATCTTACTTTCAAGGGTAAACCCTTTTGCTTTTTCTGCTTTATTAAGTTCTCTAGGCACTATGTCTAGTAATAACACATCTACGCCAATATTGGCAAAATGACATGCAATACCACTTCCCATAATTCCAGAACCAATAACTGCAACCTTTTTTATTCTACGTTTGCTCATTTTATTTTAAAATGTTTCTTTTTGTTACGGTTGTTTTTTAGAGGTCAAAAAACAATATCTAAAAAACTGTCTATTTATTTTAATCAAATTTTGAATTAGATATTTCTTTTTGATTATATATTCTTTTGTTTGAAATCAATTCATTAATCATTTCTGCAACTTCATAAAAATGGCTTATTTTTTCTTCAGAAATATTTTTCCTAACGGTTTCATTAAATGTTAAAACACGTTCACGAGAGTATTCTCTTTTTTCTTTACCAAACTCTGTGAGATGAATTAAAACACCACGACCATCTTCAGGATTTGGTTTACGTTCTATTAAACCACGTTCTTCCATAGTTTTTAAGATACGTGATAAACTTGTGGCTTCCATTCCCATTTTTGGACCCAATGCCGTTGAAGGAGTTCCCTCTTCAGGATCTATATTTAGAAGTGTAAATCCTGTAGCCATTGTGCTCTCAAACTTTGAAGCTTCTTCATTATACATTTTGTTTACTGCTAACCAAGTAGTACGAAGCACATAGTCTATTGTTTTATCTTTCATAGGATTGAGAATATGGAGTTCAAATATACAAAAATATACTATGCGTGCATAGTAATTAACAAAAAATTATGCATGCATAGTA
>CAYQME010000083.1:0-6259 GCA_964418645.1 uncultured Flavobacteriaceae bacterium | reverse complement strand
TCTTCGGCAATTTTAACTTCGACCTTATCAATAATTTTTCCTACTGTTCCAATTCTAAATCCACCATTGCGTTGGTCATTTACAGAGACTACTGGAGAGGTTTCCGTTAAGCCATAACCTTCCATAATTGGTAATCCGGCAGCAGCAAATACTCTTGTAAGTCTAGTTTGTAAAGCAGCGCTCCCTGAAACCATTATTTTTAAATTCCCACCAAAACCTATTTGCCACTTTGAAAATATTAATTTACGTGCTATACTTAATTTTTTTTCATACCACCAGCCATTAGCGCCATAAGGTTCATATTGTAACCCTACATTAATTGCCCAGTAGAATAACATTTTTTTAATTCCTGATAGTTCTTTGCCTTTGGCATAAATAGCATCATACATTTTTTCGTACAGTCTAGGAACTGCAGTCATCACATTTGGTTTAACTTCTTTTAGGTTGTCGCTAATTTTTTCAATAGATTCGGCAAAATAAATTTCCATACCACTATATTGGTATAAATACAAAATCATACGTTCAAAAATATGACAAACAGGAAGAAAACTTAAGGCTCTTGCACTACCTGAGTCTAAAGGAATTCGTTTTTCACTTGCTAAAACATTACTCACAATATTATCATGAGTAAGCATTACACCTTTTGGTCTTCCGGTAGTACCAGAGGTGTAAATTATAGTTGCCAAATCTGATGGTTTTACAGCGTCTTTTCTAGATTCAACTTCAGGTTGAGTACTTTCATCTTTACCTAATTCAAACAATTCAGAATAATGTTTACAGCCTTCAATTTGATCAAATGAATAGACTTCTTTTAATTGTGTTTTATCTTTTATATTTAATACTTTTTGAAGTACTTCTTCATCTGAAACAAAACAATAAAAAGATTCACTGTGGTTTAAAACATACTCGTAGTCTTCTGCACTAATGGTTGGATAAATAGGGATGTTTTGTGCACCTATTTGTAAAATACCAATATCCATGATGTTCCATTCAGTTCTGTTGTTTGAAGAAATTACAGCAATTTTATTATCCTTTTCAACACCAAGTTTTATTAGTGCTCTACTTATGGCATTGGATTTATTTATATATTCTTGAGTTGAGGTAGATTTCCATTCACCATTATATTTGGTAGTTAAAGCTTTGTCTAAATTATATGTTTTGAATTGATAATATGGAAAGTCGAATAATCTTGTAATTTCAGTCATTAGTTTTGCTAATTGTTAATATTGCAAAGTAAATAAAATACAAGGATTTAACAAATGGATTTGTAAAAGCAGAATGAGACTAACTAAGTAAAAAGCAGATATATTATTTATCTGCTTTCAATCCATTTTCTGGCATTCACAAATGCTTCTAGCCAAGGCGAAACCTCATCTTTTCTACCTTCAGGATAATGCGCCCAATTCCATTGAAAAGTAGAGCGCTCAATATGTGGCATCGTTGCTAAATGTCGTCCTGTTTTGTCACATAACATTGCTGTATTAAAGTCAGAGTCATTTGGATTTGAAGGATACTCAGAGTAACCATATTTTCCAACTATGTCATACTTCTCTTCAGAATATGGTAAATCAAATTTCCCTTCGCCATGACTAATCCAAACACCTAATGTGCTCCCAGCCAAAGATGATAACATAACCGAATTATTCTCTTGAATAGTTACCGAAGTAAATGCACTTTCATGTTTATGCGAATTGTTATGGGTTAATTTTCCATGAATGTCATGTTCAGGATTGATTAAACCTAATTCCATAAACAATTGACAACCGTTACAGATACCTATAGAGAGTGTGTCTTCACGTTTAAAGAAATTTTGAAGCGCAGTATTTGCTTTTTCATTATATTTAAAAGCGCCTGCCCAACCTTTTGCAGAACCTAAAACGTCACTATTACTAAATCCTCCAACCGCACCAATAAATTGAATATCTTCTAAGGTTTCACGACCTGAAATGAGGTCTGTCATATGGACATCTTTTACATCAAAGCCAGCGAGATATATGGCATTTGCCATTTCACGTTCAGAATTACTTCCTTTTTCACGAAGAATGGCTGCTTTTGGTTTTTGTTTAATTTTTGTCTCCTTGAGCGCAGTCGAAAGGTTGTCAAAAGGTCTCGCCTGCGCTCGACCTGACAACTGTAAAGTGTCTTGCAAATTTCCTGTAAAATGTTTTGGAAATGCATATTGTAGAGGCTGATTTTTATAATTCTTAAATCTGTCTTCAGCCAAATTATTATCAGTCTGTTTTTGGTCGAGTAGGAATGAGGTTTTATACCAAACATCACGCAAACGAGATACTGTCATAGTAAAGACTTCCGCCTGATTAATCACGCTTAGCGTGTTACTTTCAGTGACTTTTCCTATATTAAAAAATTGAATATTTGCATCTTTTAAAACAGTTTCAATTGAATTATCAGAAGCTTGAAATACGATCCCGGCATTTTCAGCAAACAAGATTTTAAATGAGTCTTTTTTATTTAATGAAGTTATATCGAGTTCTGCTCCAAGGTTAACATCAGCAAAACACATTTCAAGTAGTGTAGTAATTAATCCACCAGAAGCTACATCGTGTCCTGCAACAATTTTTTCATTTCTGATTAGTTCTTGAATCGTATTAAAAACGGTTTTTACATAAAATGCATCTCTTACGTTTGGTACTTCTTTTCCTATTTTGTTAAGTATTTGAGCAAACGAACTTCCACCAAGTTTAAATTCGTCTTGAGAGATATTTATGTAATATATGTCTCCTTTATTCTTCTGCAAAACAGGCTCAATAACTTTTGAAATATCATTACAATTTCCAGCAGCCGAAATAATAACTGTTCCAGGAGCAATAACCTCTTCGTTAGGATATTTCTGCTTCATAGAAAGCGAATCCTTTCCTGTAGGAACATTAATTCCTAAATTGATTGCAAATTCTGAAACAGCTTGTACAGCTTCATATAAACGAGCATCTTCGCCTTCATTTTTACAAGGCCACATCCAGTTGGCAGATAACGATACACTTTGTAAACCATCTTTTAGAGGCGCCCAAATAATATTGGTTAGTGCTTCTATGATGCTATTTCTACTTCCTGCTACAGGGCTAATCAATCCTGAAATTGGTGAATTCCCAATAGAAGTTGCAATACCTTCTTTCCCTTTGTAATCCAATGCCATAACACCAACATTATTCAGCGGTAATTGCAAAGGACCTGCACATTGTTGTTTTGCTACTTTTCCGCCAACGCAACGATCTACTTTATTGGTGAGCCAATCTTTACACGCAACAGCTTCCAGTTGTAATACTTGGTCTAGATAATCGTAAAACGCTTCTGAATTGTATGTGATTTTTGCATACTGTCTATTAACAGTGATATCGTTCATTATTGTTTTTGGAGAACTTCCAAACATATCTTCTAAATCTAAATCCATAGGTTTGTTGCCTTTGGTTTTAGATTCGAATGTAAATCGGTTGTTTCCTGTAACGGCACCTACTGTGTATATAGGCGAGCGCTCACGTTTTGCAATGCGTTGTAATGTGTCTATGTGTCCTTCTGAAATGACCAATCCCATACGTTCTTGAGATTCATTTCCAATAATTTCCTTGTCTGAAAGGGTAGGATCACCAATTGGAAGTTTATCTAAATCAATTTTTCCACCTGTATCTTCTACCAATTCAGATAAGCAATTAAGATGACCTCCAGCTCCATGATCGTGAATAGAAACAATAAAATTCTCTTTATTTTCTATCATTCCACGAATAGCATTTGCTGCACGTTTTTGCATTTCTGGATTGCTACGTTGTACAGCATTCAATTCAATTCCTGATGAAAATTCGCCTGTATCTGCCGAAGAAACTGCAGCTCCTCCCATACCAATTCGGTAATTATCGCCACCAAGAAGTACTATTTTATCTCCAGTTTGTGGTTTGTTTTTTAATGCTTGATTTGCTTTTGCATAACCAATACCTCCTGCTTGCATGATGACTTTATCATACCCAAGTTTACGAGCTGTCACGTTGAGCGCAGTCGAAACGTCTTTTTCATTGTGTTCAAAAGTTAATACTGAGCCACAAATAAGAGGTAGCCCAAATTTGTTGCCAAAATCTGAAGCACCATTACTTGCTTTTATTAAAATATCTATTGGAGTTTGGTACAACCAATCTCGTTCTTTCATACTATTCTCCCAAGGCTTTCCTTTTTCTAATCTTGAATACGAGGTCATGTAAACTGCTGTTCCAGCTAATGGGATTGAGCCTTTTCCGCCTGCAAGTCTATCACGAATTTCACCACCAGAACCAGTTGCGGCACCATTGAAAGGTTCTACTGTTGTTGGAAAATTATGTGTTTCAGCTTTTAGCGAAATTACAGATTCGAATTCGTCAGTCGTATAAAAATCAGGAATGTCAGCGCGTTTAGGTGCAAACTGTTCTACTTTGGGCCCTTTAATAAATGCAACATTGTCCTTGTAAGCTGAAACAATGTCGTTGTGATTTTGTTTTGAGGTTTCCTTAATAAGTTTAAATAATGATGAAGGCTTCTTTTCACCATCAATTATAAAGGTTCCATTAAAGATTTTATGACGACAATGTTCAGAATTTACTTGAGAAAAACCAAAAACTTCGGAGTCGGTTAATGGTCTCCCAATTTTTTTACTTACACTTTCTAAATACTCTATTTCTTCATTGCTTAATGCTAATCCTTCTTGTTCATTATAAGCTGAAATATCTTCAATTTGAATGATAGATTCAGGCTGAATATTAATGGTGAATGATTCCTGATTTAACCCATTATATTTTTCAGAAATCATAGGATCGAAATCTTTGAAATCTTCAGGAATAGCTTCAAACTCTTCAATTCTGGTAATACCAATAACACCCATATTTTGAGTAATCTCAACAGCATTGGTACTCCAGGGCGTAATCATTGCTGCACGGGGACCAATAAAAAAAGCATCTAGCGATGCTTGTTCTATTTTTGGTTTATTACCAAAAAGCCAGTTAAGTTTTGAGATGGTTTCAGTTGATAATTCTTCTGCTGTTTGAACAGCAAATACTTTGCTGTTTACGTTTCCAAAGAAATGAATCATTAGGTTTTAGTTTGATTGTTGTTTATTAAAGTGCAAATTTAATTTTTTTACTTGTAATTACTATTTAAAAAGCAGAGTTAATTTTATAGTTATTCACGAGTTTTAAACATAAAAAAGCGACTCTAAAAGTCGCTTTAATAATTTCTATTGCACAATTAATTTTTTAGTTAAAACCCCTTGTCTAGAATTAATTTTTACTAGGTATATTCCTTTATTAAGATTTGAAACATTAATAAAATCTTTATTAGGAGTAATATTCTCGACTAAAACTTGTTTTCCTAACACATTATAAATAATTACATCTAAATCTTGAGTCGTAGATAAAAAATAAACAAAATTATTTTTCACAGGATTAGGATACATACTATATGTTATTGTTGCACTTTGGTTTGTAGAGAGTAAATTCCCCCAGGTGTCTTCAGCAGGAGCTCCTCCCCAAATTACTGTTGCTAAAGCTGGATTATCAATAAATGGGTTTCTGTTTCCCTGTCTTGATTCGGAAACGGCATTCCGTTGTTTTTCATTATCCGAAATAGGATCATCAACATTCCATTGTAAAAATAAATCAATCATATTTGCATCATTGCCAACAGCATTTCCAACTCCTACAACATTAGGAAAACATTGTGTTTCCGCAACACTAGACCCATTGCCATCGTAGCGTAAATACATATACATTATCATTCTTGCCACATCGCCTTTCCATTCATCACCTGGATACCAATTACCACCATTAGGGCCAGAATTACCAGTTCCATCAGCAAATTTCAAACTTCCTCTAGTACCATTCCATTGTACATCGGCTGGACGTAAATTATGAATATCTGTTCCTGGACCAGGACTTCCGGTTGTTAGTGAGGGTGTTGCCAGAGATTTAGGAAAAACATGTTCTCTGTTCCAATCACCAACGTTTCCGCCGGTCATATTTATTCCACGCTCTCTATCGTTTGTTACACTACCATCAGTACCATTTTCCCAACCATAAATAAGAAGTACCTGGCTACTGTTTGCTGGATTTACATCCGTTAATTTTAAAGCATCCCAAGTATCAAAACTACTACTAGAATAAGGTAGAGCTGTAGTATTGTTACTTATCTTAATTTCTAAAGCATTTTTTAAATCAATTCCTGTGAGATTAAAATCAACATTATTTACGCCATTTGAATAGTATGCCTCTTGAGAAAAAGTAAAGGC